>JBHLQZ010000019.1:0-14309 GCA_048883065.1 Candidatus Thorarchaeota archaeon
CACTTTCACGTGTAAGATTAACTATTCTTACAATATATTGTGATAATTCTTCAGATATGGCAACATCTTTTCGAACAATTTTTTGAAGTTTAATAACTTCATCAGCAGCAATAACAGGTTTAATTTCAGCTAGTTTATCATAGGAATCATATTCTCCTGTAAATCTGTTTATAATTTCTGCTTCCTCTTCTTCTTCAGGATAAGTAACTAAAACTTTGAAAGCAAAACGATCTATTTGAGCTTCTGGAAGGGGATAAGTGCCCTCAGTTTCAATGGGATTTTGAGTTGCGAATACAAGAAATGGTTCAGGTAAAGCATATGTTTTTTTCTCAATTGAAACTTGTTTTTCTTGCATGCTTTCGAGCATAGCAGCTTGAGTTTTAGGAGGAGCTCGATTAATTTCATCACTCAAGAGAAGATTTGTGAAAACTGGTCCTTGTTTAAAATAAAATTCACCTGTTTCTGGCTTAAATGCCATCACTCCTGTAACATCTGAAGGCATTAAATCTGGTGTGAATTGTATTCTTTTAAAATCCGCAGAAACAGCTTTTGCAAGAGCTCTAGCCATTAGTGTTTTTGCAATGCCTGGAACACCTTCAAGTAAAACATGACCATCAGATAACATAGCTGTAATCATAGCATCTATTACTTCTTCTTGACCTACAATCACTTTACTAATATTGTTCTTAATTTCATTTACTTTCTTTGAAATTTCTTTAATATCTATCTTTGTTGTTTTTGAGCTTTTTTTTGTTGAGGATTTGTCCTTAGAACTCATATCCAACACTCCTTATGTAGTTGGCACTACTATACTTATAAATGTAATACTTTGACACATTTATTCCTAGTTGTGCGTACAAATGCACAAAAGGTAAAAATTATTTTTAAAATTAAGCTTTTTCTATAACTTCTTCTTTTTTCGAGAGAGAAATCTCTTCTTCCCACTCTTCATCAAAAGTCCATTGAGAAAGTGAAATTGTAAAGGTCGCATCTTCTTTACCTGGACACTCAATTCTTATAGTTAAGTGATCTTTTGATATTTCCTCAATTTCAGGATGTAAACAGTTCTCTTCTAGTATGTCCATTAATGCAGCAACATACGTATTAGAAATTGTGTTTATACTATCTTCTTGAATTTTTAATCCGACTTCACCGAGTTTATAACATGTTTTACGACCAATTTTAAAACTCTCTAAAAGAACAGCTTGTTCCATTCTACTAGTATGATGTCTAACTGTATCATGATGTATTCCTAAAGCTCTAGCTATCTGTGTTTGATGACAACCTTCATTATTTAAAATAAAAGCAAAAATTTTCCTAGCTGTTAAATGTTTGAGAACAACAAAAGCTTTCTCAACATCTTCAGACCGTAGAGTTCGAGAGAAGTAAACTCTTTTTCCTCCAAATTTAGTAGATTTTATAAGATTAGCTTCTTCCAGTTTTCTCAAGTGCCAATTAACAGTACCATGGGGAGCTGTTAACTCACTAGATAGCTCAAAAAAATATAACCCGGGGGTCTCACAAACAAGACGGTAAATTTCTCGGCGTAATGGATGGAGAAGCAAAGTGAGACGTTTTTCCTTTGTCTTTCTCCGTCGAACCAACGAAGGTTCGCTCCTTTAAACTTTAAGCGATTCTACCTCAACACTCGATACTCCTTCAATACGCTCAAGCTCATCTTTGATTTGATCAATACTGACTTCCTTGAGTTCATCTGAATCGATGTATCCTTCGTAAACGCATGCACTTTGAGTGAAACAGAGACCTGTACTATAAAGTGTTTTAATTCCTAATCTAATGAAAATAGAACCCATTTTACGAAGGAAATCAGGGGATAGTTTCCCTATATTGATGTTAATTTTTGCGACTGTGTCAGTACTAGTTGGAATAATTCTTATAATTCGAGTATTGGGAGCTAATATCAAGACAGCATATGTTTTGCCATCTGGTTTAAGAGCTGATAAAAATTCTTCTGGAAGTTCAATTGGCTTTTCAGCCTCTAATTTCACCATCTTTGCAATTGTTACTGATTGCTTTTCACTGCTCATTTTATATTCTCCATCAGTTCTATTATTGAATATTGTATATAATTACAGTATTAAATACTTTATGCCTTTCTTAAATACTTTACGCTACTTCGCGTAAATTTATTTTTTGATTTTTTGATTAACTAGATAAATGCTTTTCTTACTTTTTTTCAATTTTCTTATCGTTTGGGTTACTAAAACTCCATTTTCTTTTGAAAAGGTTATTTTTTCTTTATGTGAGCAATAAATTTTAATAACAAACAAGTTCTTATCCTTTCATAAGCTACGGACTAGTGATAATGAGCAGTTCTTCCACAACTGAAAAGGGTGCAAAATTAAATAATAATGAAGATTACAATGAAGAATCTTTATACAAATTAGAACATCCTACACTTTCTCTGATAGGAATCTTTATTTCAACGTTTTTCTTGAGGGTTGCTTTTGGTAGCACTACAGTTTTAATGCCTATTTTTATTTGGTATCATCTTGGAATGCAAGGTTGGGAAGCTGATATATCCATTATTTTTGTGGAAATAACCTATGCACTAGCTGTGATATTTAGTTCTGGTTATTTTGGTTTTAAATCAGATACAACTGATGCAAGAAAGTGGATTTTGTTTGGTACTGCTGCTGGCGGTTTAATTTTGGGAGGATATGGAATATGTGCTCTAAATTGGAGTGGATGGATTGGTATCATCCCCTTAACAAATGGTTTACTAATCTTTGGAATGAGTTTATATCATTTCATTCATGGATTAGCTGGTTCATGTAAAGTTAATGCATCTTATGGATATTTATCTCGTTATTCAGTATATGAAACACGAGCTACAAAAGTTGGGTTCTATAATGTAGCAGTTACTGGTGGTAGATCAGTTGGACTTGGTTTAGCTGGTATTTTGTACAATATTATTGTTATTCCTGAAGAAAAAGGAGGAACTTGGGAACCACAATATCCTCATAGATTAGTCTATCTATATTTGATGTTTGGTTTTGCGATGATTATTTCGGCAGTTCTAGTATATTACATGCTTGATAAAACAAAACCAGTGGTAAAAGATGAACACTACAGTGTAAAAAAGGAACTATTAACTTCATGGAGATTAATGACACACAAAAGTAGAAGAGGTATCGTTTTACCATTGCTAGGGACTGCTTCCGCTATAGGTATTTTGAATAATTGGGGTTTTCTTGTTCTTTCTATTGAGACTAATCCTGGTCAAGCTAGTATTGCAACGATAGGTATTACTTTAGCAATGGGTGTTCCAATGGCTCTTTGGGGGTGGGTGGCTGATAAAATTGGTAGAAAGAAAACTCTAGGCATAGGTATAATAGGTATACTCCTCTTACTTTTTGGATTACTATTTGCATTTTTTGGAAATTATCTTACAGGTGGAAATCCTTGGAATGATCCACATTCACAATTTGATCCAGCTGGTCTTTATACTAATATATGGATAATAATAATTCTCGGTGTTGCAGTGTTACTCGGTTCAGCTTATTTTCCTGCCATAAGTGGAAGATTAGGAGATAGTTCTTCTGTAGGTATTGAAAGAAGCAGTTCAAATCCTGAAGACGAATTAGAAAAAACAGCTGAATTTCATGGCTCTACAATGAGTATCCAACAAACTATAATGTCAGTAAGTGAAATTATAGGTATTATATTAGGAGGATTAGCATTAATAGTAGTCGCTCAGATTGCAGGGACTGATGAGAATTTTGCATATAATATAATTGGTCTACTCGTACCTATTGCAGCTCTGATAATTTTCACAACAATCACTACTTTACTTTGGCCTGCTGAAGATGATTTTATAGAAACCTCTCATGTTCGACGAAGAGAAAATTCTAAGTAAAAATAAATGCTCAAACCAGCAGTTTTTTAACCTAGTAGTAAATCGCTTCAAAACGATGAAAAATTCATGGCTTTTTCTTAATAATCTGACGCTGGACAATAGCATTATTGATTCCAATACTACAATAATACTAGGTTTTTCTGGATATGGCTCAGTGGGAACAGCTGTTTTAAATCATCTAGTAGAGGAATTGGATGTGAATTCTATTGGATTCTGGGGAACTATGAGCTGGTTTCACAAAGGAATTCTAGAATCACCTATAACTATATACAAATTGAATATAGATTCTAAAAATGAGAAAGAGAAATATGTCTTGATTACATCACGTTTACCAATACCTGTTGTAGGATATGAAGCTTTACCTGATGCTTTTTGGAAGTGGCTTTCAAACGAAATTCTTTCTTGGGGAGCTAAAAGATATATTGTTATTGGAGGATTAAGAGAAGAGGTTCGTAACTCTTCAGATGATTCATGGGTAACCTTAATCCCCACTAAAGAATATACAAATTTATTCAACACAAAAAGAACTTTTAGAGATGATCTATCTATAAGAGGTCCCATCAGTTTTTTGCTTACAGAAGGAACAGCTTTTAGATATCCTGTATTAGCTATTTTATCGTATTGCAACACATATGACGTTGATCTTGATGCTGCCTCTATGGCACTCAAAGAACTTGAAAATCATTTAGATTTGGATCTCAAAAGTAAAACATTAACTGAATTCGATACATCATTCCTAGAAAACCAACTGGAATTATTTGATGATGAAGAGGATTCAGAATTTGATGAATTCGATGAATATGATGAAGAATATGACGAAGAATTTGAAAAATACGAAAATCAAAAACGATCAAATTCCTCCCGAAAATCTTTCTCATTTCACCCAGATTCTGATAAAAAACGCTATAAAAACAATAAAGAGGATTTAGACAAGTATAAGTAGAAATCTTCTAGATAATCTCTGAAAACTCTTCAATTTTTATTATGTCTATAGCATCAACTGGACAGACAGCTTTACATATTCCACATGCTTTACAATACGATTTATTCACTTTCAATTTATTACCGTTTCTATTAATTGTTCCTTCAGGACAATGAAACATACACTGAAGACATTGAATACATTTTTCTTGATTTATTTCTGCTTTATAGTGACTCCAAGTTCCAGTCATTTTAGTTCTTGCGGATCCAGGACCAATTAATTGATTGGTATTAACTTTCATTTTAGGAATTATCGTTCCTATTGGAAGTTCTTCTGTTGTAGGTAACCATGGTTGATTTTTTTCGTAATTTCTTCCTGCTTTTGTTTCTCCGAAAATAGTTTGTTTATAAGCTATTTTTGCTACTTCAACGTTCTTTTTTGCTTGATTCTCTCCAATTTTAGAACTGAATACAGACATAATTCCTTTTTCCAAATCTGCAAAAGATAAGATATCTAGCGCACGAACTAGGGAACCAAGCATAGCACTATTTGTTATAGGTTGATCTAAAATTTCTTCTGCGATTTTTGTTGCGTCAATTACTCCAGCTCTTATAGATTTTGAAAGAGTGATGTCCTCTGGTTTCTTTGTAGAATTCAAAATACCAATACCATTTGGTTTAAGACCATCTGCTACATCTATTAATTCTAGAAGAGAATTGTCTAAAACAACAATCAGATCTGGCTCATAAATTTGAGTTCTTTTGAAAATTCGTTTTTCATTTATTCTTATAAATGCTCGAACTGGTGCTCCTCTTCTTTCGGCACCAAAGGAAGGAAATGTTACCGCATGTTTTCCGGAATAGAAAATTGCTTTAGCTAAAGCTTGAGATGCTAAAACAGAACCTGTTCCACCTCTTCCGTGGAATCGAATTTCTAACATTTACAATCCCTAATAATCAAGTAACGATTGTTACTATAATTAAGGTGTTATTTAAATTATCCCTATTGGTTTTTTTCGAATTTTGTTTTTGATAACCATTTATTAAATTCAATTGCTAATGAACATTCTTTTTCTTTTTCTTCTTTTTTGATTCTATGAATCTCTCTTTGTCTATCCAAAAAAGTCGGTATTATTAATTTGAAATCTAAAGCATAAAGATCAAAGATAAATGAAATTGGTTGAAAATAATCTTCAAGAAAATTTTCTAATTCGTCAAAGTAAAGCATAAGATCTTTGTATATCTCTCTGTTAACAACAAAATTAATGATAGTAACTGTTTTCTTTTTCAAGCGTATATCTTTGGCATCTAGATTTTTTACAGTAATGGCATAAGCAAATAGAAAAAGCTCTCTACTCAACTTGGTTGTAGCCAATCCTTCAATCTCTTGATTTTGCAGAATTCCCATTAATGAGGGATAATTTGTAAGGAGAACTTGAAGTTTAACATCTTTAATATTAGAGGATAATAGTTCGAATCCAGTATCATTAAAAAAAACTACAGCGAATCCCTCTTTTTCTTCATTTTGAGTATCAACTAAAGTAGTCACTGTTCTTCATATTTTTTCTTTCATTAAAATATATAAACCCCCGAGAAGTATGTTGCAGATGCGTTATTTTATACCTATAAGCAAATAAATTATAAGAGAGTAATGTGATTTTATTACAATGGATAAGAAATTAGAGAAAAAGTGGAAGAAGTTTACAAATTCTACAGATAAAAATAAACTTGACATTTTAGTGGAGCTTTCAGAACTAGATAAAAGTGAGGAAATTGCTGAGTTTTTCTTTAGAGTAATTGAACAAGAGAAATATGAAAAAATCAGAATTAAAGCAATTATGATTCTTAAGGAATATGATGATGAAAAAATACTTGAAAAGCTTAATAATTTTTATGGATTTGAAAGAGAGAATAGTGTAAGATTAGCTCTAGTTGAAGCGATAGGTAGTATGTCTTCTCCAAAAGTTGAAGCTTTATTACAGACTGTGATAGAAAAAGATGATAACAATATTATCCGCTCTATAGCAATAAAAAATCTCCATAACAGGAAGAAAATTAGCAAAGCTAATATGAGAAATATACTTCATGATGTAATCCAGAATGATCATGATGTTTTCCCAAAACAAATGGCATTAAGTGTGATTGAATTCTATGCAAATAATTCATCACTTGAAATTCTGCAAAAAGTGTTTAACAGGGAAGTAAAATTCAAAATGAGAAGTCTAATTTATAAATCTTTAAGCGCGATTGCAGCAAAACTGAAACAAGAATTAGATGTAGAAGAACCTAAAGAAGAACCTTTTGAAAAAAATGATAAAAAGGAAAAGAAAAGAAGGAAGAAAAAGAAGAAGGAAGAAGAAGAACATCTATTTTTCTAAAACATTGTATTATTTCTCTCTTGAGAAACTTCACATATAGAAATTTCTCTTACAATTAAATTTTTAGACGTTTTTATTACTCAAAAAAGTAGATTTCATGCTTATTTAAGAGAAAATAATTATAGGTGATAAAGAAAATGATACACAGAAAGAAATTTCGATGATTTAAATGGTTCAAAGTGTGAATATCTCTGAAGATGACCTAGAACAGGTAAATCAATTTCTCGTAAGTTTAGAAACTATTGTTAATGAGGGAAGATTATGGGAGATAGAATCAATAATTGAAGGAGAGGGATTAGAGGGAGTTATTCAAGCTTTTTTAAGTATGATAATAACAAATTTTGATCAATCTTTAGCAAAATTCAGAGTTTATCCAAGATTCATAAAGAAATTAGAAAATGGAAAAATAAGAATCCATAGCTCGACGAGAATATCATCAACTGAAAGTGTTGACATCACTTGGACTTTAAAAAAACCTCGCGGTGAATTTCAAAAATTAGTCATTGAAAGTATAAACTCAATGACTGTGGCAATATATGAAGAATCTAAACAAGAAAGAAATGAAATTCCAAGATTGGATGAAAAATGGAAAGGGTTTATGAGAGCCGTCGAAAAAGTGGATATGATAAATAGAATCTATATGAAACTGAAAGAAGAGCAAGGAAAAACACAAGCAAAAGCATTTTTTGATGATACAAAAGAGTTTGAACAAGAAGTAGATAATCTATTTGGATTTCTTGAAGGACCCTTCAGATTTATTGCATATATAGCTGTAATGGGTTCAAATGTTGATGGATTGAAAGGAGTAATTTTGAAGAAAAACGGAGATTATGAAGTAGTTTTTGATGATTTTAGGGAACTTGATGCTTTGGATTCATTAACTAGTACTAAAAAAATGACAGAGAAAGAATACGTAGACTTACTTACTTACCAATGGAAACAAAGAACAAAGAAAAGTAAATTATTAGTAGAAATAATTGCTGATAAGGAAAAGAAGAGAATCACTTACAAAATAACTAAGAAAATTCCAACCACCAAAAAAGGAAAGAAATTAGTTAAAGGTGAAAGAACAAGAACAACAAAGAAAAAATAGGTATATTTATTCTTCTTCTGGTTTCTGTGCAACAACCCACACATACCCTCGTTTATCACCTGGTCTCATTAACCTCTCTTCTCTTGCAAGAGAAAAGATGATCCAATTTTCTAAAGCCTTACGTAATTCTAACATTGTGATAAATCTTAGAGGAGGTTCAGTCTTGAAATGAGGTTTAACGTTTCCTCCATAAAGTAACCATCCACCTGGTTTAACAGATCTGATGAGTTCTTCCAATTTAGCAGGAGCTTTTTCGAGAAGATATTGAAGACATTGAATAGCAGAAACAACATCATAGCTTTCTGCTTTAAGTTCAAAATTTTCCATGTCATCAAGAAAGACGTTCATCCTTTCACTTATTCCTAAAGCTTCCGCTCTTTTCTTAGTTATTTCCACAGAAGAAGGAAGTATATCAAAAGTTGTAACATTGTAACCTAATTTAGCTAGAAAACATGCATCCATCCCGTCTCCAGTTGCCAGATCAATAGCATTCTTTCCTTGAACATCCTGCCCATATGTGAAAAGGTAGAATTCTTGTAAAGCGTAATGTGTAAGAAAAGTTGGTAACTCATTTAGTGGTTGTTCTAGTTGTTTCTTGTATAAATTATCCCACCCCGACATGTACTTATCTGGTAAAACAGTAGGATATTTTTTGTTCATAGACATTTTTGAATTTAATGCACTTATAAGGTATCTTGTTTCCACAAAGGGTTGACTAGTTTAATTTTTATAAATTAGTGGCGTAAGATTTAATATACTGTAAAAGGATATTAGGGAAAGAGTTTACATTTATGTTAAGGGGAGAAAATAATTGAAAGTTAAAAGAACAGTTTTGATTAATTCTATTATTTTTATTTTTCTAATTTTGAATGCAGGATTTACAGTTGCAAAAAAAACAGATCAACCTAATACTGTAGGTAAGGATGATTACTACTATGATTTTGAAGTACCCTATATGATAACGAATGTTACAATTCTGGAGGATGGATCAATAGATATAATGTATGAAATGGAATTGTTTTGTAAACTAGGAGGGCAAGACATTGATGTTGTCGACATAGGTTTTCCTAACAACCATTATAAACTGAAATCAGTAAGAGCATGGTTGGATGATGTTGAAATTGATAAGTCTAGGATAATGAAAAGTGAAGCTATTGAGATTGGTGTCGAAATATGGCTTAATGATGTTGGCATTATTAGCTCAGGAGAATCTGCAAAATTGAAAGTTTTTTGCAATAATCCGGCCATGGTTTATCCAGATAACATTGAAGGTTTTGCTTCTTGTTTGTTTTCACAAACTTGGTTTTATTGGGGTTTTACATCTGGGACTACAAATAGAACTGTTAGATTCTTTTTCCCAGATGATTTACCTTCTTTAGATTCTGTTGAAAATAGATGGGCTCCAATAGCTGAATTTACTAAATTTCCATCTCCTTCTTATGGTGATCCTTATGTTGAATTTTTTACATTAGGTTATCCTGATACTCCTTATGATGTTGGTGTTTCTTTACCAGAGGAATATGTTAAAGTTCATAGCGTTTTCTGGAAACTTACAATCCCACAATACAAGGTTTTTATTTATTTTGGTTTAGCTATATTAGCATTTGTTATACTCATGTCATGGAGTAAACGTCGATCAGACAGAAAGTATTTACCTCCATCAATCACTACTTTAGGAGGAGGGATTAGAAAAGATTTGACACCTTCAGAAGTAGCTGTTTTTATGGAACGACCTTTAACTCAAGTAGCTTCTTTGGTCTTATTTGAGATGATGGAAAAAGGATACATTGCAATTAGACAAAATGCTCCCCTAAGGTTAGACATAAATATAAAACAAGCAGAAATTGAAGCACTTCCTAAATATCAAGAATTAATAATAAATGGAATCAAAAAGAGAAATCAAGAAGATGAAAGAGTACTAAGAGGAGCAAAATCTGGGGCTATTGAACCTGAACCAGTTCATCAAACTGAATTGAAAAAAGCTCTTCAATCACTCATTAAGTCTGTAGGAACAAAAATTAGAGGTTATTCTTTTAGAAAAACAAGAAAGTACTATGAAGAAATTGTTGATAAAGCTTGGATAGATATGCAAAAATCCAAACCTGAATTACAAAACGCTTTCCTTTGGATAATGGTAGATGAAGAATACGAGGAAAGATTAGACCGTCACTATACAAGTTATTACTATCCACATTGGTATGTAACAAACTACTATTTCTATACAGGAAGATCCTTCAGAACGATGCCAAGTGTTAGTCGAGGAACTTTTAGTAAAATACAAGGTCATGGAAAAATAACTCAAATTTCTCCTGTTAGAAGTTTTATGGGTGGATTAATACATAAACCTCAAAGTATGCATAAATCGATAAGAGGTGTAACCAGACCTACCTCTACTAGTAGTGGAAGTAGAGGTTATAGTGGCGGAGGTTGTGCTTGCGCTTGTGCATGTGCCTGTGCATGTGCTGGAGGTGGTAGGTGATGGTGTCATCTAAAATGCATCATAACAGAAATCTAGAAACATTTGCAAGATTGCATCTACGAAAAGAAAAGAGAGGTAATGGGATCTTATTAGTAAATGCAACAAGGATTTTTCACTTGAATAAAACTGCAACAGATTTCTTTTCTCGAATAATAGATAACAAAGATGATGAAGAAATAATAAGAGAAATGAAAAGAAAATATAAAGTTACAGAAGAACAACTTCGAACAGATTTAAAGGAGCTTAAGCAATCTGTTGAAAACCTAATGAATAAACCAGATATTGATCCAGTTCAAGATTTATCCCAAGATATTAGTCCTATGCTCGAAACTCCTTTTTCAGCACCACTCCGAATGGATTTAGCATTAACATATAAATGCAATAATAAGTGTACTAAATGTTATGTTGAACAAACAAGAGATATGAAAGAGTTAACTACAGAAGAGTGGAAAAATGTTTTGGATAAACTCTGGGAAATAGGAATCCCTCATGTAACCTTTACTGGTGGAGAACCAACTTTAAGAGATGATTTACCTAAACTTGTAGAGCATGCTGAAGATTTAGGGATAATTACAGGATTAATATCTAATGGAAGAAAATTAAAAAACAAGAAACTGGTTGAAGAGCTAGTTACAGCTGGAATTGATCACTTTCAGATTACAATTGAAAGCCATGACTCAAAAGTTCATGATGAATTAAGTGGTATAAAAGATGCTTGGAAAGAAACAGTGGAAGGAATAAAGAATATTATACCGACTCCTGTTTATATTATGACAAATACAACTCTTACTCCATATAACACTAAAGATATTGAAAAGACTGTAGAGTTCCTTGCTTCTTTAGGAATTGACCATTTTGCTGCAAATGGGATTATCAAATCAGGTGGGGGAAAGCAAGAAGAATTAGCTCTTTCTATTGATGAACTTGATAGAGTTCTAGATAGAATTATGCAAAAAGCATCTGAATTAAAAATGGGATTCTTGTGGTATTCACCAACAAGATATTGTGATTTTAATCCAATTGAAAAGGGATTAGGATTGAAACAATGTACTGCAGCTCATATAGCGATGGCAATTGAACCTGATGGAATGGTTATACCTTGCCAGAGTTACTTTGAACCTCTAGGAAATATTTTAGAAACAAAATGGAGAAAGATATGGAACCACAAAACATCTAAATCACTTAGAAAAATGAAATATCTTCCAGATGAATGTATAGATTGTCCAGAAAGAGAGATATGTGGAGGAGGTTGTCCTCTAAACTATAAAGCTCCAATGAATTTATGTAGAGAAGCATTTTCATGATGTGCAATATATGAGAATTAGTTCAAAGAAAATCGATTGGGGACCAGAGATAAAACAACAATTCATCAGGCAGGCTAGCTGGACTAGAGCGTATAGAAATCAACTTTATAGACAAATAGGTTTAATAAAAGCAAAAAATTTACTTGAAGTTGGTTGTGGTACAGGAGTTATTACTAAGGAACTGAGAGAAAAAACTTCCGCAAAGATAACTGCTATCGATTTTGATAAATCAATGATAGATATTGCAAAAGATTATGTAAGTGATGTTCGATTTCTCACAGAGAACGTGGAAAAATTAACTTTCAAAGATAAATCATTTGATTTTGTAATATCTCATTATTTTCTGCTATGGATTTCAAATCCAGAAAAAGCTTTAAGCGAAATTGTTAGAGTCTGTAAACAAGGCGCTATAATTGTTGCCCTTGCAGAACCTGATTATGGTGCTTGGATTGAATATCCTGAATTGGAATTAGGAAAATATCACATTGAATATCTGCAAAAAGAAGGAGCTGATCCCTATATTGGAAGGAAAATATTAGCACTCTTTGAATCTGCAGGATTGGAAACTGAATTATCAGTTGTTGCACAAACATGGAATCAAAATCTTCTACAAGAAAATATAGTTGAAGAGTGGAAAAGAGTGCTAGAAGCTGATTTGATAACTGAAAATGAGTTTAATGAAATCATAAAGAATGAAATTACATTAATAAAGAAAAACCAACGAATGATTTTCATACCAATTTTTACAGCAGTAGGAAAGAAAAAATAGAGAGTGGTCGGGCTTCCGTGATTTGAACACGGGACCGCTCGGTGACTGCTGACGACTTGATCATTGTTCACAAGTGTGTCTTCGACTACAGCCGAGTGCTCTAAGCCACTGAGCTAAAGCCCGTTTTTTGCATCTAATTTTTGTCGTTATATTCCGTTCTTAAATTTTTCTTTTCTTCTTTCCTTTATTTTTTCATATCAGTTTGCATTTTTTCCCTTATTTGAGTAAACTTAAAAACAAGTTTTGATTAAATAATTTGAGTTATCATGAGTGAATCACAAGTACAATATTTTAAACTATTAGAAAAGAAATTTTCAATAGAAGAGGACATCTATAAAAAGCTTGGAGACTTGCAGGATCTAAAGAAAAAGATAGCTGATCAGAATAAGAAAAGAGCTAAGGATCAGCGAGAGAGAGAAGAAAATTTAATCGATATGGCTAATTATGAAGCTGAAGGAATAACTGACAAAGCATTAAAAAGTGAAGTTAAAGCAAAAAAGAAAGAAGCTTCAATTGCAGAAAAAGATTACAAGATCAGAGAATTTGAGCGTCGTATAGTCAAAGTTGAAGAAGAGCTTACTAAGCTTGAGAATGAATTACAAGAAGCTGAAAACGATATCAATGCTCATGAATCAGGAGAACCTGTATATAAAGAACCTGTATATCAAGAAGATCAACCTCCTTTAGAACCAACAGTTTTCGAAGATATTGAAGAGTAATCAATCTTCACAATCTATTTTTTTCTTATCACAAAGAATTTTCAAAATATTTTGAGAAAAGTCAACTTTTTTAAATCGTTTTTTCATCTTTTAATCGGTGTTATATAATGGAAATGTACGGAAGTGCTGATTGGAAAACAGAGAAACATGTTCCAGTAATTGAAGTAGCAGATGTAATTAAAAAAAGTGTAAAAACACCCATCACAGTGAGTGTTGGTAAAGAAATTCCTCATCCAAACAAAACTGAACATTATATTTCTTGGATTAAACTCCTATTTTGGCCAGAGGGTGAGAAATATCCTATAGAACTAGGTGTTTCTAATTTCACCGCACATGGAGCATCAGTAAGAGGACCAGATACAAGTACAGTTTATACCGAACCTCATGCTGTGTTTCATTTGAAGACTGAAAAACCCGGTAAACTTATAGCAACAAGCTACTGCAATATTCATGGTTTATGGAAATCTGAAAAAGAAATAAAAGTAGAGTAAAATTACTCCTTTTCTTTTTCTTTTCTTTTATTTTGCAAGAAATCTTCTACAAAATGTTTTTTTAAAATGAATTCTTTTTTTAGTTATGAATAACTCAGAAGAGAAAGAACCAATACCAAGACCTGGTTCTGTTGAATATAAATTCCTATTTGGTACAGATGAAGAAAAACAGCGTATTCTCAAAAATTGGAAACGTATGAATAAAATATTTACAATCCCTATACATAGAAATTGCTTCTTCACTAGAAATTGTCTTATCTACAATAATTAATTCA
>JBHLQZ010000020.1:0-14305 GCA_048883065.1 Candidatus Thorarchaeota archaeon
GGAATAAAAAACATTTTCTCATCTAATTGCCCTAAATCAAATACAAACTCCTGTGAATGCATTCTTCTATGTTCATATGGATTATCAAATGCATTTATTGCAATCCAAGCACCTTTAAGAGGAAAGATATATTGATTTTTGTTTTTATATTGAACTAAAGGTATTGTACAAACTTCAGTTTTTTCCTCTTCTTCCTCTATATAAGTTACTGATAGTACTAGCAAATCTACAGGATCTGAATCCAAATGTGTAAAATGCTCTAATCTGAATCCTGTCTCCTGATTGGGTTCAAGAATATTAGAAGATAATAATTCTTTTTTCCAGAATTCTTCGACACCCATAAATGCTTTAGCGAAATCTGGGATGCTTATTCTTTCAAGAAATTGTTTTATATCCTCAGATTTCTCTTTAATCATTTCTTCATTGTAAATAATTGTCTTTACACAGTTATTTTTTCTTTTAATTTCAAACTTATATTGAATTAATTGAATTGAATTTTTAGAATTGTTTTTGATTTTTACAGCTCTTAGGAGGAAATTAGATTCTAATTTTTTAATTTGCTCTTGCTTTCTAATGCAGTTGATTAAATATTCAGATGGGAGGTAAGATATTTCCATAATAAAAGAAAGTATAAACTATTATTTAAAATTCATCAATTATACTTACTAAGTGGATTCTATTAATAATGCACTAAAAAAGAAAATCTTAAGATGGCAGCTTATTAAACCAAATCATGAATAAAGGTAAGTTGATTGTACAACTTCACAATTTTAGTAGCATAAATCTTTGTCGTGATTTCACAAAAATTGCGCTTGGATTAGGTGCTAGAGATATTATTTTTACTAAAGCTGTTGGTACAGGAGCCACATCAGGTGTTCCTGTGGCTCAAAAAATGGCCCATTCTAAACAAGCAAATGTTTTATACTTACAAGATATCTCTGATTCCATTGAAATTTGCTCCCCTGATGAAATTTATTTGTTCATCAAAAAACCTTTTTCAAAAGAAATTTTTAATGCAAAAAAAATTAGCGGTTCTTATAATACAGGGAAAACAGTTCTTCTTGTATTTGGTGGATCTGATCCAGGTTTAACAAAAAAAGAATTAGATAATGGAACTCCCATTTATTTCGAAAAAATAAGTGATATTGGGTGTTTAGGTGAACTAGCTTTATCATTATATCTAATTCGTCAAGAAATAGAAAAAAAGTAAGTGATTATTTAGAGTATATCTTCATCCTCAATCATCAATCTAACTAGATTTGTGAATGATTTTTCAACATTAGTTCCATCTTTTGCAGAAGTAAAAAGAAACTCTGTTTTCTTATACTTACTTACTAAATCTTTAAGATCTTGTTCTGACACACTCAAATCGGATAAATCACATTTGTTAGCAAGAAAAATGATTGGTTTTTCTCCAACTTCATTATGAAAAGATTCAACCCATGAAGGTATATTATCAAAAGTTTTCCTATTGGAAGCATCACATACAGCTAATGCTCCACTACTCCCAAAGAAGTATTTACTTCGAATTTGTTTAAATACTTCTTGACCACCAATATCCCAAATTTGTAGAGTTACATTATGATTAAGGTATTCTACATCTTTTTTCATAATAGTAGTTCCTAAAGTAATTTGATAAGATGGATCAAATAAATTTGTTACGAATCTTCTTACTAAGGATGTTTTCCCTACTCTTGCATCGCCTATTAATACTATCTTTATTGTAGAATACGTTTTTTTTGACAATTAGTTCACTTACTCCAGAGATTGATTCTTAATGATATTATACTCTAATACTCTTTATTAACTCTACGTATGGAACATAGCTGCTCCATAACCAACAACTTGAGATTTCATACCTGAAACATCACCAGAAGTAGCGTAAGCGAGGATTTTTCCTTTAGTTCTATTCATTCGTTTTGCTGCTTCAATTGTTGTAGCTATTGGACCATATCCACACATTGAAACATTTAATTTGTATTTCAAATCATACATCCCTTTTATATCTAAATTTGCAATTTTTTCTAGAACCTTGTTATCTTGACTTGAAGCAATATCGTGATGTTCATAGTGAGTAAAATCACTACTAGCAATAACTGTTATACTTTCATTTTCACATGCTTCACTTATGATTTCTCCTAACATTATTGCAGCATCCATCCCTTGATTCAGTAATGTTATAGGAATAAATTTGACAGGATCTTTATAGATATATTGAAGGAAAGGCAATTGAACTTCAATGGAATGTTCTCTAGAATGTGCTCTATCATCCTTTGTTATTATGTGGCTTAAATCCGTAAGCTTCTCTATGAGTTCGTGGTTTATTTCTAATTCACCTAAAGGAGTTTCCCATGAATCAACGTTGTCCGCAATTGCAATTTCTGAACCCAAACCAGTATGGTTAGGACCGATGATAATCACAGTATCTGGTTGCGCATATTTGCTTAGCTCTAGAAAGCTCCATGCTGCTACAGGACCGCTATACATATATCCTGCGTGAGGAACTAAAAAGAATGGTATTGGATCGGATTTTTTTTCTACTTGATCAAGAGGTTTTTGGGGACCAAAAGGATTCTGAAAACATTCCTTAATTGAACGAATTAACTCATCTGGTTTATTTGAGTAGAATGAACCAGCATATTGAGCGGATCTTTTCATATGTAAAAATTTATTTCTTTAATAAAAAAGATTCCCTTGGAGAGCATTAAGGTTGGATAAGAAAGTCAAGTTGCATATCTTTGATTAGAGAGAGATATTTTTTTCCTGCTTCAGAATGGAGTAAAACACCATTAATCTGTTTTATCCTCAACTGACGTTTTCCTTTATCGTTTGTTTTGTTTAAGTACTCTTGTATTGAACTGAATATCAACATGAGAGAGTGTGAGTCATTGTATTCAGGTAGAATTTCGATATTATTCACATACTCAATCTTTTCCTGTTTTTTGAAATGTAAAGCAGCAACAGGAATGCCATTCATTAGAATTAATTCTGCATAATCGGAGGGTAAAGCTCTAAGAAAGAGAGACCTGAGTTTGAATCTTCTTAAGAGATAGGTTTTGTATAATATTAGTAAAGGATCATTTCGTGGAATATAAATCATAGATATAGATTCTTTTTGTGTTTCCAATTCATCTCTTTGATAGATGTATCCAGCAATTAGTTCTTCAATTTCTTTAGTTGTAAATTGAACTTCACTTTCTTCTTCAATGAATCGTCCAGATCTAACTCCTTTGGAAGCTATTAATTCTTTAAGATATACCTCAATCTGGGTGTTTGATAATCCAGTTATATTAGCTATTTGATTAATAGTCAAAGGTAGATTTGAAGATAAAAATCTGTAGAGAACATCTATCCAAGCTTCTCTTTGTGATTCTTTCTCAATTGCTTGTACTCCGCTCATATACTTAGAAACAGGCATCCAGATTGTTTGATTTGATACTGATTTTGATTGTACTATCTCATGTGCAGTTTCAAGGCGAAGTAATGTAGATAATAAAACTCTATCTGAAAGATTAATTGTAGCTTTAAGTTGTTTAAAGTCAACTTTTTCTTTCTGTTTAATAACATTCAGAGTTTTTTCTTCTAATACACCTACTTTTTTAGTAGCACTAAGTTTAGAGAAGATCCTATAATCCTTAGAAGAGATTATACCTCTAGAAAATGCTCCAAATTTACCTGATACTAATTGTTTGTTAATAATCATCTCATTAACTAAATACTCTTTTCCTGTTTCTATCCTAATAAGTAATGAGGAGAGTGGTAAAGGAACACCTAGATTGGATAGTCCTTTTACAATTTCAGCTTTAGAACCAAATAATTTTGTTTTTATCAAGGATTGAATACTCATTAAAAGCTCAAAAACATCACTATGGGATATTAATTTATCACTACCTTCTTTTCTAGTAAATTTAGAGACATGATACACTAATCCATCTGATCTAGCTAAATATCCTCTTTGAGTTAGTGTTTGTGCAAATTCTCTAGATTGACTTTCAAGGACTTCTGACCTGAGTTCTGGGAAAACAAGTATTTTACCTTTATTCTCAGAGAATTCTTGTATTTTCATTTTTGCTTCATTTTCATAGCTTGGGTATTCAGAGGATTTTGTGAGATTTTGAATATGTAATTTATCTCCTATTATCTTATAATCAAAAGAGCATATTGGTTTTCCTAAAACTAGAAGTATTTCTTGATGAATTTCACCTACATTTACAAAATCTGCCGATTCCCAATATTCAGCTAAGGGATCAGTTAATGGTAAAATTTCTAATTCTTTTTTGTTTTCATTTGAATATTTGTTGAGAAATTCTTTAAGATACTCTAATTCATCAGTTGCTAAGAATGCTTCATAACTCGAGTTTTCAATAAAGTATCCTCTGATTATTTTTTTATTCTCGAACAACTCAATAATACTTGTACTTACTCTTCCCCCCGAAAGCTGGAGAATGTGCATAATTTGAGGGACCGTAATAGGACCATAACTTTTGATCAACTTAAAAATTAGTTCAGTAGTTGCAGATGCTTTACTCATTTGATTTTCATCTAGAAGAATATCCGCATGATTAATTGTCCAAGTAGTACCATCATAGAACATGAATATTTGAAAATTCATTCTAAGTTCAGAAAGAATATCCATGACTTCTTCTTTTGATAATTTAAAATGTTCCATTATTCTCTGACGAGTTGCTGTTTCTTGAGTTTTAATGAATTCCAGTATTGCTCTTGTATCTGGTTTTTTATATTCTATATTTTCTTTTAGGTTCATATAATAATAACTTGTTATAAGCTCTTTCCCAACATATGCTAGTTTTCCAGATTTGAAAGGAGCATGTACTAAATGCTTGTTTTTAACAAGTGAATGAATAAGAGCTGGTGAGAACGTTCTCATCCTGACATAGAGTGATTCTGGATCTTGAAATAAGACAATGTTGTTAATTATAGAAATTGAATGACTGTAATTTATCCCTTTATATTTGTGTGATAGGTTTTGTTTCTCAGCAAGATATAGGCTTAATTGTTCAATATTTAAGGTTATATTCTCTAAGGACATTTAAATCACCAAGGAATTACTTGGAATATTATTTATCTTCTTAATAGTTATAGTTTCAATTTCTCTAGTAGAATATGTTGGAATGGTTTCAATTGCATTCACTATGTAGTTGTATGTTGTTTCTGATTCTAATCCAGGAACAAGATTAAGATTCTTAACTACAATTCTTTTCTCATCAGATACATCTATTTTGCATTGAGCTACAAGTTTTTGATTCAGAATTATTGTATAGTTATCATTTGATAAATCAAAACCTTCAGGATAATCTTGTCTTAAGATAATATTAGCAACATCAGATGGTTGGATTATATAGAATCTTTCTCTTTCTTCTTTAGGAGCATATTCAACTTTGGATTCTTCCTTCTTTGTGAGCATTATAAGCTCGTCATAGTTTTGCTTTGTAAGATAATAAAATTGTAAATCATTTTCAATAAACCTCCCTCCAAAAATCCTCTCATTTTCAACTAATATCGCTAGTATCTCCCTAATTCTAACTTTAGACAAAACTCCAGCAATTGCTCCTCTTTCAGCAATTTGTTCTTCTGTAGCAATTCCTAGACTTTGTACAATATCATAAATATAATTCTGTTTGATTTGAACTATGTCATCTTCTAATTCTGGAATGAATGAACTAATATCTTGGTAGTCTATTGGGTTGAGGAAGTTGTCTATAGATTTAACGCTGATTAACAAGTTATTTTCCAAAACTGCTAATGATGGTTTGAGACTAACACTAGTATCTTCCCACTTATTAGTCAATTCTTGAAGATTTGTGAAACCTTTCTTTATATTATTGTAAAGTTCTTGGTGTTTAGAACTTATTTTTTTTCTTCTACGAAGACCACTTTTTCTGTATCTTGCAAAAGAGAGAGAATAGAGAACACCATCTTGGAGAATTATAGAATTCTCTTCCAGAAGTTTGTTAATTAGATAAACCATTACTGTTTTAATATTTTCTGGGAATCTAGATAGTATTTCATTGATACTAATAAATCCAAGATTATTCACTAAGGCTAAGAGAATCTCTGAATTCAAACTAGGGCTTTGCTTCTTTAACCAGAGTTTATCCATAATTAACTTACTTACGATACTCTTCTGAAAAACTCTTGATACTGTATCACCACCAACCAAAGTATCTTTTATCAATTTGTAACCTGTTTTAACAAAGTAATCAGTAACAAATTTGTTTGACTTTGCTAACACTGATTTACCATTGATATCCTCGATCTGAAGACTTAGAACCTTATGAACTCGACGAATATAGTTAATCAACTCAATCGAAATTTTTTGAAGAATCTGTGATGAATATAGTATATCATCATTTAACTTTAAATCATAAATCTGAAGATATTGCCCTTTAAACAATTTGTATTCTACAGAACCAATAGTTTTTCCATCTAGAAGGATTGGATCTATGTGACCTTCTCCATATATATCTCTTAAATGGATTCTTAAACCTAATTTTGTAAATGGATCATCTCTGGGGATAATCTTTACTTTTTCTTCTTCTCTCAATGCAGAATAAATAAATTCTTGTTTAATCTTTGATATTTCAGTAAATCTTTCACTTGTCATATAATAGTTGGTTTCTCTTTCTGTAAGTTTCTTCTCGATTATTCTTTCCTTCTTAATAAGCTCTTTAATCATTCTTTCTACGTCACTATATCTGAAACCTAACACATGAGTGAGTTCAACTAAGGAAACTGGACCTAAGCACTTTATTATCTTTAGAAGCATGTATTTTTGACTCTCTTCATAAGAAGGCAAATTCCCAGACGGGAGATATCTAGAAGATATATCATAAACATTAGGAATGAAGTGTTTTGGGATAAAAGAACCAGTAGTAACTGACTTCCTAACTAAATAGAGAGTTTTATCTAAAATCGACAGACTCTCTTGCACCACATCATTCTCAAGCTCTGTAAATTCAATTATTTCTCTTTTTGTAAGAGGACCATATTTTCGTATTGAAGCAATAATTTCTTCTTCTACTCTTGTTAATTTGAAAGGTTGTTTGTACGCCATATAATAATAAGGAAATATCTCTCTCGTCACATACGAAATTCTTCCATGACTAAACCTTCCTTGTATCAATTCATTTTTTTCCACTAGCTCTCTTATCCAATCTATATCGTAATCTTTTATTCTAACAGCTAAGGAACCTAAATCTTCCAGAGATCCAAAAGTATTCAAAATCTCTAATACATTTTCTTTTCCCATCAATTCCTTTCTGTGATAGTTGTCAACTACAAAATAATAATGAATGAAGTTTAATTCCTCTGGAGTTAAAATGATTGTATCAAGCTTTCTGTTACTCAAATTTCTTAGGAGCTCTCTATCTTCCAATCTGATATATTGTGGTTCTAATGTTGATTCAATTATTTGTCCTTTTAGGACTTCACTCTTCTGTTCAAGCTCTATTAACGCACGTAGGATTTTATCCTCTTCTACTCGCAAATATTCTATTATTTGAAAGATTGTAGAAGGGCCATTTACTTTAAGATATCGAAGAAGAAGCTTCTTTAAACACTCTTCTGGATCAAGTTTCTTGGCTTGTTTTATAAGGTGATCAGGAACAATATCTTCCATTAAACAATATTGCCATTTTATTTTCCCACCTTGTAATTCATACTGTGTTCTTGCTATTAACATAGCTCTTTCTAAAGTTTCTAATCTATTTTCTGTTATACCTTTCGTTTCTTTTATTTCAATTGAGATGTCTTGTAGTGAAAGAGGACTTTTTGCTTTCAATGTTTTCATTATTTTCTTGTCTATATCTGTCAGCTCAATTGACTTTGAGTATACATTCCAGAACGTTGGATAATCATTTACAGGAATAGTTCTCAAATCTCCTTTCTCCACATAAATATCTATGAATTCTTTGTTGTTATGTAAAGCTAGTGCCCAAAATCTTAATTTCAAATGATCATCAACTGCTAAATGATATATACTGGGACTTGTACTTTCAATAGATTTTATTGGATTGAGTGCATGAATTGCTGCTCTTAGTTGTTTCAGTGATACAATTGGGAGATTTTCATTCTTGTAACTTCTATTATTGAAAATTCTTGTTACTAGAGCTTTACTGAAAAGAATTTCTTTAGTTCCTTCTTTTCCAAAAACTTTTGCTAAAACTTGTTGATGTAAATCACGAAGTAATGCGCTTCTATCTGATATTTGCACAATATCAGCTATACCTAGTAAAACTATTCCATGAGAAAAAGGACTTGGAATATCTGAAAGAGGTGTTATCTCATATTGGAATTCTCCTCTTTCAAGTTTCTTTAGAACTGTTAGAGAATTTTCAAGATCCATGTAATCTCTCAGTATCTCTCGATAAGTTTCTTTTATTACACAAAGATTTTCTTGATCTTTAAGTGTTGATAGTATCCTTCTTGCATACATTGTTTGCCTGGAGACAGGAATGCTTCGATTATTGCTTCGTCTTAGAATCATAAGTGCTCTATTTGCTACGTGTCTGAATCTGGTTTGAAATAATTCTGTATTTATTATCGCTTTTTTAAGTATAGATTCTAAATTCTCCGAATTAATAATCCCTGGAATTTCTGATACTTCCATTATTTTACTAACTGGAAAAGTAAGTAAGAATCCATTATCATTTACTGCAGATGCAATATCTGAATCAAGTTTATACCCAATAGCATAGGCAAATGCCCTAGATAAAGCATCATTAACTCTTCGTCCATAATAAGCATGAAAAACTAAATTCATTCTTCCTTGAGGATCTATAAAAGATTCAATTAGCAGTTTTTTATCGCTTGGAACAGTGTTGAGAAACATTAGTTGCTCCTTAACATATGCTATAAGAGTTTTAGCGATTATTTCATCGCATTGAAAGGATCTCTGTATCCAATCTGATACTTCAGCTTCTTCATCCTTTTGGACTCTCTGAGCAATTGCTTCTATGAACCTTCCAATTTGTTGAGAGAGCTCGAAAGATCTTGGGAGTTCTTCACCTACCCAGTTAGGAATTGTAGGTCTTCTTCCAAATGCTTCTGAGACAATAACTCTAGAGCCTACAGTTCTTCTGAATTGATAAGTATGACTTCCAAGCACAAATATATCTCCAGGAGATAATCTTTCAATAAACTTCTCTGAGAGAGCACCAAGTCTTGTACGATAGGTTTCTAATTCAACTCTATAATCTGAACTTTCTGGAATTGTCCCTAAATTTGTATAAAAAATCATTCGAGTGTTCTTCTTTTTACCAAATGCTTTCTCATCTTGATCATACCAGATTTTTCGGTAAACTTTTCTTTCCTCAAGTTCTAGATTATAACCTCCTAAATACTCTAATACATTGATATAATCTTCATACTCTAAAGTTCTATAATTGTATGATTTCTTAATAAGATTATAAGCTTCATCAACATTCCATCTTTTAGTTATAGAGATACCTACTAGGAATTGAGCAAGAACATCTAAACAATTTTTTGGAATCTGAACTTTATCAATATCTCTACTGTATGTACTTTTAGTTATTACAGAACATTCTATTGCATCATCTCGATCAGTTACTAATAACCTTCCTTTCGCAAATCTATCTAGTGAATGACCACTTCTTCCTACTCTTTGCAAATACTTAGCTACAGTCTTTGGAGACCCTATCTGAGAAACTAGTTCTACACTACCTATATCAATTCCTAATTCTAAGGAAGTTGAAGTGACAGCAGCGAGAAGCTCATTGTTTTTCAACCTATCTTCAACATCTAAACGAGTATCTCTTGATAAACTTGAATGATGAACTGCTATAACTGATGAATATTCATCACCTAGAAATTCTTTCAATTTGAATGCTACACTTTCAGCTCCTTTACGTGTATTTGTAAATATGATAGAAGTTTCGTGATCTAGTATTAAATCAGAAAGAAGAGCATAAATCCCTTCTTGAACCATAACATATGGAGTGTGTAGTAAGTCTTTTACTGGACTCTTAACTTCAAGATCTAGCTTACGTTGTGGTGGAAGATTTGCTATGTGACAATCATTTTCTTTATCTTTTTCATCTCGACCTACTAGAAATCTTGCAATCTCTTCAATTGGAGCTTGAGTTGCTGATAAACCTATTCGAGTAAACTCATTTTCTGCTATTGCAGCTCGGAGATATTCAAGGCATAAAGTTAGAAACACGCCCCTTTTGTTTGAGCTCACTTCATGGATTTCATCTAAAATCACCCATCTAACACTTTTCAGTTTCTGAGAAAATTTAGGAGAGGTGAGAATTAATCCAAGACTCTCAGGAGTAGTAATGAGAATGTGAGGAGGAGTTTTCAACATGCTTGTTCTTTCAGCTTGCGTTGTATCCCCCGTTCTTACAGCTGTTCTTATTCTAGGGATTACTATATTGTTTGCAGCTGCTAAATCTTGTATGCCTTGTAAAGGTTCCTCAAGGTTTTTTCTTATATCATTCCCCAAAGCTTTGAGTGGGGAAATATAGAGGACATAAATCTGATCTTTTAGCCTCCCCTTTTTGGATTCGATAAATAACTCGTTTATCGCAGCTAAGAATGCAGCAAATGTTTTGCCTGAACCTGTAGAACTAAAAACAAGAGTGTTTTTTCGTTCATGGATGGAAGGAATAGCATAAAGCTGAGGTAGTGTAAAACCATCTGGGAATCTTGTTGTAAACCAATCTTTTATTTCATCATCTAAGAAAGAATAGATTGATGCATGTGTTGAAGGTTGATCAAGATAATGTATGGTCATGGCAGCATTTTTCACTTTGTATTTCAATATATATAGTTGAGTTTTATAGAGAAATTACGCACCTTTTTATTCTTCAAAAAACTATTTAATTCAACACAAGATTCGACAATTTTTATGTTTCTTCATTGGAATCTTTCTTTCCCCACTCCATTACAAATGCAGATTCTCCATCTCTATAGTATTGTTTGAATTCTCTTTTAATATAATAGCCAAGTTTCTTATACATCTCAACGGCAGCAACATTTGATACTCTTACTTCAAGATAAATCGAATCAACTTTGTGTTCTATAAGTTTCTTCATACCATACTTCATTATTAGAAGTCCTAATCCCTGTCTTCTATATTGTGGTAAAACAGCAATTGATATCACATGACCTTTTGAGGGATTTAGACCAATAAAGGAAGAGAAAGGTCTTTCAATTCTTGAAAGGACGTAACCAACTACTTCTCCGTTAGCTTCCCCAACTGCACATGCATACCCAAACTCTGAAAGTATTCTATAAAAGAAATCAAAAGAATAATTTTCAGGCAAACATAAACGATTGATTTTAATAATATCATTTATGTCAGTTAATTCCGCTTGGCGTACAGTGAATTCGGAAGTCATATTTGAACCTCTATACTTCAGAAATATTAGCTCTTTTTTCAATTTTTTGTTAAGACTTTGAAATCTCTATTTCAAAAATATTCTTAAAGCTAGAAAAATGAATTTTCATGTAACTCATGACTTTGGAAGATAATTCAAAAGAAAATAATACAGTTTCCAATGAGATCTTGAAGAAATTTCAATACTCACCTAGTTTATTGTATCATTGGATTAATTCTTTTGGATTAAATAATACCATTAATATTTTGGAGCAATTAAGAAATCCACCAAATTCTCTTTGGATTCAAGTTAATACTGATATAATTGATTATGATTCTCTTTATGATATTTTTGAAGAAAATGAATTCGATGTTCAAAGACATACTCTTTTTGATGATTTTTTAGAAGTTAAGGTGAAAAAAAGAGAAATAAAAGAGAAATACTATACTTATCCTGCAATAAGAGTAGATGTAGAATCTGCTTCAAATATTGCACTTGGAAAAGATGTTCATACATCAGCGGTAACTAAACATGACAAATTTGCAGCTGGAGAAAGAGTAAGGATTGTGGATCTAGCTGGGAGTACGATTGCAGTTGCTACAAGTGAGGTGGAAAGTAAAGAAATTTCTAAGTTATCACAAAGAATTATTGCTAGAGTAACAGAATCCTTTGGTTATGCACCACCTTTAACGGAATTGAAAGAATATAGGAGAGGATATTTCAACATTCTCACACCTGCTCAAACAGTTGGAGTAAAGTCTTTATATCTTGATAAGCAAGATAATATCCTTGTTATGTCTGTTGATAGAGGAGAGGTTGCTGGATATATAGCAAAGTTAACAAACCACAAATGTCCAATTACAGTTATTGCTAGAAATGAGATGCACTTGAAAGCTGTAAAAAAACAACTTAAAAGAATTAAATCTAAAGCAATCAGAGTCATCCATACACCTTTTCTACAATTTCTTAGAGATTTGCATGAAATCAAATATAGTTCAATCTACGTAGAACTACCAAATTCAAGAACTGCATTAATGCCTGTTTTCTCATCTAATTTAAGCATAAGTAAATTAAAACAAATGGCAAAGAGTCAGTTAAATGTGCTATCTAATCTTTATAGATGTCTACATGGGCAAGCTTCTATTTCATACATAACACATTCATTAGATTACCTTGAAAATGAAAATGTGTTTAAATCAATCCTAGGTAAAGCGTATTATGATAGTCAAAGCTTTCCAGAGGAAATTCGATTATTACAAAATAAGGAAAAACTGAAAACAAGAAAACCAGAATTCAAAGAAGAGAGATTATATGAAAAGGAAAATGAAAAAGCAACAATCTTTTTAGATCCAATCGAAACCCAAAATAATGGCGGATTCATTGCTAAATTTAAGTTTAAACAAAAAGAAACTTAATTTTTTGGTTTTTATTCTAAATGAGTATCTAACTCATTTACTAGCCAGATAAAAGCTTCTTTAATTCCCTTCCCATGTAAAATACTTGTATCAAAAACAGCAAAGGTTCGATCTTTCAAATCTAGATGAAGACCCAGCATTTGAATGAGTAAAGGTGCTTCCACTGCCCCAGGAAGATCTTGCTTGTTGGCCATGATTAATGTTGGAACATTTTCCATGTAAGGATTATTGAAAACATGAGTCTTTAGAACATCTCTTGCTTCTGGTAGACGTTCAATATCAGCTGCATCAATAACAAAAATAACCGCACTACAACCCGGATAATGTGCTTCCCACAAGAATCGGAAATGTGATTGTCCTGCAACATCAATCGCTGTAATAGTCCATCCTTCAAACTCAAAACTTTCTATGTTCTGTCCTATAGTAGGTGTGAGATTTTCAGCAAATCTTCCAAATCTCATAAATCTAGTTAAGGTTGTTTTCCCAGCTGCATCCAATCCTAGAATCAGAATTTTGGCTTTTTGTTCTCTTTTGAGTTTTGCCCTTAACCATGTGGAGAATGAACCGAACATACTCATGTGTTGACATTCCGTGTAATTACTTTACTATTCTTGGAGGTTTTATAAGTCTTTTTTTATTATTTGTGTTATCTGTTTAAATTGTCGTAATTTCTTATTAAAGTTTTTCCAGATATGCAACTGTTTAAGCATAATTCTGGACTTTAAGACTTATACAACCTATTCTGTGCTTCAATAAAGTTGTTTTAAAAATTTCGGTTTATCATATTTCGAAGAAAAATATTAATGAGGAAAAGAAGCACTCAAAACTTGCCAGATATCTAAATATTTTTAAGATAAAAATATCGTCAGAATGATGTAGCGCTTAAACAGATTTTGGTGGGTACTAATGAGTAATAGCTCTGATTTGGATGAAAACAATATTCCTGAGGAAATTATTTCTAAGAAAATTGTTGTTGGCCCTGATCGTTTGACACGTTTTGAGCGAGCAAGAATTGTAGGGGCAAGAGCTTTACAACTATCAATGGGAGCCCCCATACTTTTAGCTAGTGAGGATTATGAAAATTTATCTCCACTTGTAATCGCGGAGATGGAGATAAGAATCAAAGCTTTGCCTATTAGTATTAGAAGAGAACAACCTAACAAAACTTATCAAATAATTCCTTTACAGAACTTGAGAGACATTCAAGCAATCAGAGAAATCTAATCTTTAATATCTTCATGCTCACATAAGGAAACAAATAAAAAGACATATCCAAGCACTACAATGAGTGATTAAAATGGTTAAACTTCCTGAAAAAATGAACAAATATTGCCCTAATTGTGGTAAACACGTTACTATGAGTGTTAAGCAAGAAAAAGCAGCAAGGAGAAAGGGTGGAATGACAGCCATGGCTCGAAGAGAAAAACGAACTAGAAGAGGGTACGGAAATTTAGGAAGGTTTAGTAAGAGACCAGTCACTCAAACAAAAATGGCTTCTAAAACATCAAGAAAAATTGATTTAAGATT
>JBHLQZ010000021.1:0-14100 GCA_048883065.1 Candidatus Thorarchaeota archaeon
TAATGGTGTAGTTTTTCTAGACTAGTTCTAATGCGTTTTAATTAAAGATTTTAAGGTTTTATGCCTTTGATTGTAATTCAGTTGAAAAATTTGTAAAAATCAAATAGAAAAGAGAAGTTCAAATTGACAAGAATCAATTGTTGGCCTTATAAAAGCTACTATAGTGTTAATGATTAGCTGGCTCATACTATCAAAAAGTTTAATTAATACTATAGGGTTATGAATCCATAAGACCATAACTAAATTGAATAAAAACAAAAAGTAGTAAAAAGTGATTACTATGGAAGAGATGATTCAAAACAAACCACTAGTTATTGATAATGGAACGGGCTTTACCAAAAATGGTTTTGCCGGAGAAGATCAACCTAGAAGCGTATTTCCTACAATTATTGGTTATCCAAAATATCAAATAATCATGACTGATGTAGAGCACTATGTGCGTGAATATTACATAGGTGAGGAAGCAATTAATCTTCGTGGTGTTCTGAAACTTGTATATCCTGTCGAACATGGACAAGTACAAGATTGGGATGCTATGGAGAGAATTTGGCATTATACCTTTTACAACGATTTAAGAGTCAATCCAAACGAACATCCTGTTTTGTTAACTGAACCTCCTTTGAATAAAAACCAAAATAAGGAAAAGATGGCAGAACTAATGTTTGATACATTTAATGTACCTGCAATGTACATATCAATGCAGGCTATATTGTCTCTTTATGCATCTGGTCGTACAACTGGTATAGTTGTAGACTCAGGAGACGGTGTAACACACATTGTACCAGTGTATGAAGGTTTCGCTATAAGTCACGCTATTCATCGAAGTGATATTGGTGGTCGTGATATTACAGACTATCTACGAAGACTACTCCGTCAAAGAGGATATTCACTCTCAAGCAGTGCTGAGAGAGAAATCGTTAGAGACATAAAAGAACGTCTCTGCTATGTAGCACTTGATCCTGAAAAGGAACTCAAGCTAGCAGAGAAAGTATCCGGAATGGAAAAAACCTATACTCTACCAGATGGTGAAACTTTAACAATTGGTGCAGAAAGATTCATGGCTCCAGAATTACTATTCAATCCTGGTGCAATTGGCTCAGAAGAGAATCCTCTAGATGAGTTAATTTACAGATCTATCCAGAACTGTGATGTAGATCTTAGAAGAGATTTATATGCAAACATAGTTCTTTCTGGTGGTTCTACAATGTTCCCAGGTCTAAAAGAACGTCTTCACAAAGAATTAACTGAACTCGTTCCAGAGACTATGGAAGTTAAGATCATTGCCCCACCTGAGAGAAGATACTCTGTATGGATTGGCGGTAGTATCTTAAGCTCCTTGAAAACTTTCGCTAAATTGTGGGTTACCCGCAAAGAGTATAAAGAGATTGGTCCAACATCCGTATACCGCTGTATCTAAGAAACTTCTCCAATCTTCTTTTTTTCTTTTTAAGAGCCCTTTTTCTATTGTTATTGTTAAACTATAAATTGTTTTATTCTAGTATTTTGCAAGAATACACCTTCCCATTTATCAAAAGGTTTATTTTACTTCATCTTCAGCGTTGGTTAATAATTTAATTGAGAGGATTATAAATGGCAACTCCACAACTAACACCAGAACAACAAGAAGAACTTCAACGTTTTAATCAGCTTGTTCAACAATTAGAAGTTATAAGAGTAAATTTACAGCAACTAGAACTGGAAAAAAGAGATATTGAAAATGCGCTAAAGGAATCCAAGGATTTAGATCCTTCAGCAGCAATATATCGATCTGCTGGGAGACTATTGTTTCAAACAAACACTGAAGATGTCAAAAAGTATCTTGCTGAACAACAAGAATCAGTTGAAGTTAGGATATCAGCTTTAAGTAAAAGAGAAAAGAATTTAGTTTCTTCTGTAAAAGAGCTTCAAGAAAAGTTATTGGGAAAACAATAAATTTCTAGTAACACTCCTTTCTATACCCTAACAACTTGAGAGTAGAATATTAATGGAAACAGATGTTATTGATATAGGATTAAGTAAGTTAACAGAGTTAGAACTAGAAAAACTAGCAACTCTGTTGGAAGAAAAAATACTCTCATATCTTACAAAATCTTCACATTGGAAGTTTCTTACTGATTATAATATAATAATAAGTTTAACACAATCTTCTGATAATCTTCTTACTTTAACAATAGACACAGATATCGCAGGAAACATTACTTCAGAAGAATTAACAAAACTTCAAGAAAAAATATTTAATTATGCACAAGACATCTTAAAGGAGGAACTTTCGTGTCAGAAGAATTCCTGAAAATATTATCTATTTTAGAAGACAAGAAATGTAAGAAAATAGGTATTTTTACACATCAAAATGCGGATCCAGATTCAATTGCAAGTGCTATTGGTTTGAAATATCTATTAAAAAATATTAATCCATCCTATAACATTAATTTATATGCAAGCTCTATGAGTGTTGTATCAAAAAGACTTCTAACATTTCACAAAAGCAAGTTCAAAAATAAACTCAAAGAAGACTTAGATGCATTATTTCTGTGCGATACTAACAACCCTCTTCAAATAGGAGATATTGATATAAATCCTCTTCTAGAAAAAAAAATACCGTTATTTATAATCGATCACCATTCTCATCATGATTTTTCTAATCAAGCTATTCAATCAATAATATTACCAATATCGTCAACAGCTGAAATAATAGCTAGCATATTTATGGAAAAGAATGTCCACATTCCAGAAGAGATAGCTACTGTATTAATAGCTGGAATAGTTTTTGATTCTAGGCGTTTCATCTATTTATCTCCCTCGACCTTTGTTAGAGTTCAATTCCTTATAGATAAGGGTGGAGATTATAGCAAAGTATTATCTCTATTGCATACACCTTTATCAGAATCAGAAAAAATAGCAAGATTAAAAGGAGCAATACGAACAAGACTTCATCGAGAGGGATCAAATATCTTTGCTTTATCCTACGTAAGTACTTTTGAATCATCTGTAGCTAGAGCACTAATAGATTTAGGAAGTAGTTGTTCAATTGTTATTGCAGAACCACCAAAAGGTGAGTTCAGAATAAGCATGAGAAGTACAAAAGAATTTGCCAGTTACTACAGGATTAATTTAGGTGACATAGCAAATAAAATTGGCTCCAAGACAGGGGGATCAGGAGGAGGTCATGAAACAGCAGCAGGGATTAATGTTCCAAAATCTTATGATTTACCTTCTAATAAAGAAGAATGTATGGATCATATTCTGAAGTTGTTTTTAGATGAAATCAAAAGAGAGTGAATAGCAGGTAAATGGAAATGGAAGAGCCAATTATCTCTTTTGAAAATTACTCTTTTCGCTACCATTTGAGACAAAAAGAAGCGCTTTCTAATATAAGTTTGAAAATACAAAAAGGAGAATTTGTCGTAATCACAGGACCAAGTGGTTCAGGAAAGTCTACCTTATGTTATTCAATTATAGGATTAATTCCACATTTTTATTCCGGAGAAGTAACGGGTGAAATTACTACAAACACTCATAATGTGTTTGATACACCTATATCAGAAATCACAGAAAAAACAGGTTATATTTCACAGAGAATTGAAACTTCTCTAATAACGCCTTATGTTTTTACAGAAATTGCATTTCCTTTGGAATACAGAAATTATGATAAGCAAAAAGTGTGTTCCAACATTCTGTCAATTTCCGATAACTTGAATATAAAAGATCTTCTACATCGAAACCCTAATCAGATTTCGGAAGGCGAGAAACAAAAAGTTGGATTTGCATGTTCAACAGTCATGGATCCCGATATAATCATAGCTGATGAACCTTTAGCAAACCTTGATAGGAAAAATCGTTTAATGTTACTTAATATTCTAGAAGAGCTAAGGAGAAGAAAGAAGACAATTATTATTTTTACACATAATTATGAATATTATGAAACGTTAGCTACACGAATTGTTGAAATCAAAGAAGGGAAAATATCCAAAGATTTGTCTTCAAGTTCTTTTATCGATTTTATTAATGAATATAAAAAATCACTCAATTTTAAAATAAAAGATAATACAAAATATAAGAAGGCAAACAGCATAATTGAAATTGAAAATCTAAGCTTTGTTTTCGATACCAGTTTTCAAATTCAAGATTTAAATTTAAAAATTCAAAGAAATAGAATTTTGGGAATAGTAGGAGATAATGGATCGGGAAAAACCACTTTTCTTAAGTTATTAGCAGGTCTACTAACAAAGAAAGGAGGGAGTATACGAATTAATGGAAAAGAGATTGAATCTTTGAAAGGTAATGAGATTGCTTACATTATAGGATATATTTCGCAAGATCCTGAAAAATATTTTTTTGAGGAAACAGTGTTTGAGGAAATTACTTTTGTTTCAAAAAATATTAAGAAAACTGCAAATAATAAAGAAATTACTCTAATAATGGAAGAAAGTAGTTTATCTAGTTATGAAGAATATAATCCACATTCACTTTCACATGGGGAAAAAAGAAGAGTAGCATTTCTTTCCTCAACTTATCACAATCCAGACATTTTGTTGATCGATGAAATTACAAATGGACTAGATAACGATAACAAGATGTGGTTAGCCAAACAATTTGTTGAATTGAAGAATAAAGGAAAAACGATAATTATAGTTTCTCATGAATGGGAATGGTTGAGAGAATTTGTAGATGAAATCGTGTACTTTGTAGATGGGAGTATTAAATTACAAATGGATAAAGATTCATTCAAACAACTTTCTGAAGAAGAAGTTCAGCAAGGATTCAATACAAAAAAGGAGGTTAAGTAATGGGGGCAACAAATATCTGCGTAGGTATAGTGCCTAAAAAATATACTAGCCGTTTTTATCTGGATCCAAGAACAAAAATAATACTTCTATTTGGGGTGATTGTAATTATTCTTTATACCATAAATTTGTATATTTTGGTTAGTCTTACTTACATCTCTCTAATATTAGTTATACTTTCAGGAATGGAATTTAAGAAACTCGTAAGAATTTTTATTTTCTTAACTATTTTTTCAGTTTTAGCAGCGCTATTTGCATTTCTAACAAACATAACCTACAACCCATATCTAACATTTACATTAATCGAGTGTAGATTTCTAACATCATTTTTATTGATAACTTGGTTCTTCAGAACAACAACTCCATATGAATTAGCAATTGTTTTGGAGAAGACATATATTCCTGTAAAATTCACTTGGTTTCTAACAACAATATATCAATTTATACCAACACTTACAAAAGAAACTCAAAAAATAAATGAAATTAGAAAAGTAAAAGGTCTTACTGCGAAGAAATGGAACATAAAACAATCTTTTCATGTTTTAAGGAAGTCATTTAATCCTTTGGTTACAAATTCAATTAATACAGGTATTGATTTAGCAGAAACAATGATAATAAAAGGATTTAAACCTAGAAGAAGGGAAACATATACTTTGGATTTAAAAATCAAAATAATTGATTTATTTGTGATGATTCTTGCTTGTACAGCAGTAGTTTTAACTATAATTTACTTTTAAAAAATCTTATAATTTTTGTTTTAGAAAATTTTGAAGATAATCAAACAATTCATCATTTACTTCTTCTATTGCTTTGTTAGTATCCCTAAGGTGTATTAAATCAGGATATTCATCAGCTAAGAGCATGTAGATTTCTCTAACTTTTTGAAGACTTTCTTCTTTTTCAAAAGTATTCACACCTTCTGTTCGATCAGAGGAAATTCTTTCTATAGCTACTTTAACAGGAATATCTAAAATTATAACTAAATCGGGAACTAAAGCAATTTTCAAATTTTCTTCAAGAATGTATTTCCAATCTAAACCTCGAGAACCTTGATATGCCACAGAAGAGAAATAATACCTATCAGTGATAATAATCTTATTATCTTCTAATTGTGGAATGACTTCATCCTTGAGATGAATTATCCTATCTTCTAAGAACAATCTAAATTCTTCTTCAACAGGTAATCTTTCAGGAGCAAAGAAACTTTCTCTTAATTTTCTTCCAGGTAGTGAATACCTTGTGGGTTCTGTTGTATAAACTGCGTCATAACCAAGTGAACACAATCTTTTAACAAGTGTTCTTGCGTGAGTTGTTTTGCCTGAACCATCAATACCTTCTACGCAAATGAAGGTACCGGGATAAGAAGAATCCGACATATCAATCCATCAAAATGAATTAAATAAAACAGTTGTGGTGAACAACAGAATAATGCAATATCATTTTAAAATCGGGAAAATATTTAAATTAAATTGAAATTCGTTTAAACATCAATAAAACTAGATCTCACTTGAAAGATGATGTGATAGAATGTTTTCAGAAAGTTTTACTAATTTAATTGATTATACAATAAAAGCCTTGCAGAAGGCTGATTTTGATGATTTTGAGATTAATTGTGTAGATAGAGCATATGCTCTCACAAGATTTGCAAATTCAACCATTCATCAAAATGTTGCGGATCATACCTACCGTCTCCAATTTCGTGTTGCCAAAGAAAAAAGAATTGGTGAAAATACTTTAACTTCATTAACAAAGACTTCTATAGATAAAACCATCAAAGAATTAGAGTCTATGATTTCATTTGTTCCCGAAATCCCTTTTTTCCAAGGTTTTACTGAACCAACAGATCATGCAATGACCACAGTTTCTTCAACTGGGAATCTATTAGACGAATTTCAAAGAGCTGAGATAGTTGAAACTTCAGTTAATGAAGCTGAACAAGTAGATAGGAAAGCGAAATTGGCAGGATCTGTTATAGCAAACGATGTTCGATTCCAAGTTATTAATTCGAATGGTGTAGATTTATCTCATCGAATTACCTATAATCGTTTAATTATTAATTCTCTAACTGAGAAAGAAAACAAGGGGTATGGGAAAGAAGAACAAAGTGTAAGAAATCCTTCAAAATTTACACCGGAGGTACTTTCACGAAAAGCAACAGAACTTTCTGTAAGTACTTGTTCTGCAAAAGACTATCCTCATGGTGAATATGAAGTTATATTATCTCCTTCTGCAGTTCAAAGCTTAATTATGTTTTTATTGTTTGGTTTTGGAGCGGTTTCTTTTCATGAATCTCAGAGCTTTATCACAGATCAAATTGGAGAACAGCTTTTTGATGAAAAAATCACTCTACAAGATGATCCTCTTAATTCAAACACAATACTTGCTTCGCCTTTTGATGGCGAAGGTGTACCCAAGAAACCATCGTTTATAATAGAAGGAGGAGTCCCCAAAACCATCATCTATGACAATTTTTTTGCTTCTAAATATCTAAATGATAAGAAAAGAACAACAGGACATCGTGTAATTCCTTTCTCTGATTATGTATGGAGTTCTGTTGCTCCTCTTAATGTGATTTTAACTCCAGGAGATTCATCCTTAGATGAGATGATAGAAGAAACTAAGAAAGGTTTTTTCATAAATAGGTTTCATTATACAAATTTTGTAAATAGAAGACTTGGTGCCATTACAGGTTTAACAAGAGATGGATTGCTGTTTATTGAAGATGGTGAAATAGTATCAGCTGCAAAAAATTTCCGTTTCACAGACACATTTTCTCAGTTTCTGAAAAAAGTTCCTCTAATTAGCAAAGAAGCAGAAACAGGAACCAGAAGCATAACATCAGCTATAAAACTTGATTCATTCAAATTTACAGGAAAGAGTAAACATTGAATAAAATAACTAAACTATTCCAAACAATCTGCAAAATGGGAATGAAAAAAAATGTTAGAGAAAATAGAAGAAACTTATGATAGGATAAAAAACACAATAAATCAGACACCAGTTATGACTTCTACGACGCTAAATAACATTACAAATGCAGAATGTTTCTTAAAACTAGAAAATTTTCAAAAAACAGGATCGTTCAAATTCAGAGGAGCATTTAATGCAGTTTCTTGTTTATCTCCAGAACAAAAGAAGAGGGGAGTAACAACACACTCATCAGGGAATCATGCTCAAGCATTATCATTAGCAGCGAAAATGGAGGGAGTAAAAGTGGTTGTCGTGATGCCAGAAAACGCCCCTAAAATCAAAGTCGATGCAACTAAAGGCTATGGAGCAGAAGTTGTTTTCTGTGGAACTAAACCAAATGATAGAGAGAACACAACTCAAGAATTGATAGATGAATTTGGTTATACTCTAGTTCATTCTTCTAATGAATTGAATATTATCTATGGCCAAAGCACTGCAACTTATGAAATGATAAAAGAAGTAGGAATGCTTGATTATGTTTTTGCTCCATGTGGAGGTGGTGGGTTGTTGTCAGGTACAGCAATTGCAACAAAAGCATTGTGTCCAAATGCTAAAGTAATTGGTGTTGAACCAAAAAATGCAGATGATGCATATAGATCTTTCCGAGATGGAAAAATCTACCCATCGATAAATCCGAATACCATAGCAGATGGCTTAAGGACCTCCTTAGGATCTAATACCTTTCAAATTATCAGGGAAAATGTTGACAATTTAATTACAATTTCTGAAGAACAAATAGTTGATGCTATGGAGTTTTTATGGAGTAGAATGAAACTTGTTATTGAACCTTCTGGTGCAGTTTCATTAGCAGGTGTTTTATCAAAGCAGATTGATTTAAAATCAAAAAAAGTAGGTGTTATCATTTCTGGAGGTAATATTGATTTAACTTCGTTTTTTGAAGAAATAAGAAAAGAAGTAAAATAAGTATTATTTTTTCTTTTTCTTGATTATTATAAATATGTTAGAAATAAGAAAAAAAGAAAAAAGAAAAGAGACTAGTAAGGTGTTTTTCTTTTTGGTAGAACAACACGTACAATTACAAATGCTATAGTCCCTGCTACAATAGCTCCTCCAATTATTGCTAAAGCAACAATTGCTCCTGTTGATAAACCACCTTTTAAACCAAGATCGTATATGCCAAGAATTCCAGAGCAAGAATAAGGTATAAATTCAATTGAAATTGATCCATTTAGTCCAACATGATTTACAGCAAATATGAAAACTAATGTTGGATCAAGCACACCAAATTCTATTTCATAAGTGTAATTATCAGGAGCATAAGTACTATCAATAGTAACGAAGTAATTTGGATAAAAAGCGTCTTTATAATAATATCTGTTCCAAACAGCATCCCTATAGACGTAGTGGAATATGAAAGGTTGTAGAGCAGTATTCATCCCGTCTGCTGTTTCAAGTAAGTGATAACTGCTATCTCTTGTTCCATTTACAATGTATACTCTAATCTTGTACCAAGTATATTCAGGAACTGTTGCATTAATAAAGTAGAGTTCTTCATCGTTTTCTACATCATTGAAGTTATAGGTTGCAGACCAATTACCATTTGTTTCAGGAAAAGCATTAAGCATATGAACGTTAATGTTATTAAAGTCATCGGGGTAGCCTGGATCTTTTTCCATTCTAATTACTGCTGAAGTCTGGTTTACAAATGGGTCACCATAATTGCTCCATGAATATCCTGTGTTGTTGTATAATTCTTCAATATAAAGAAGAACATATCGTACTTCACCTAGATTAAATCCTAGGAAGGACAATTCTTGTGATTCATTCTGGTTATACCCGAAAAATTCTCCATTGACTTCTTGATTTCCTAGTACGAAGTCATTTTCTAATGCATAATATGGATAATTTTCAAGATAAGTATCGCAACTTACTTCAAGAGTATAATTATTAGGCATCAGGAATGAGAAGTTATAGTTATCAAAAGCAAATTGAGAAACATCTAATTTAAGTAACTTATAATTTATAGGTTCGCCATTTTCTTGTTCAAGGTTAATATTCATTGTAGAATTGAATTCTACATAATTAACAATATTAAACTCCAGTAAGAAATCGTAAGATGCTATTGTTGGATTCATGAAGTAATAATATCCTGGATGTAACAAGAGTTTTGTTGCGTCTTCTGCATAAGTTCTAAGAGTGTAAGGACAGCTATACATGGGCTGTTCATCTACGTATTTAAACATGTAAACATCTTCTGTTCCTATTTCCGACCAATTGAGATAAGCGATTTGAGTTTCTTCTATGTTAATTCCAAAATTAATTAGATCATCTTGATATTGATATTGTTCACCTGATTCTAGAATTGGAAAATCTTCACTGGTAACAGAAAAGATGTAATCAAACTCGATGTAATCTGTATTATCTCTTTCAGCTGTAATTAAAATAACAATTTTTGTATCGTATTCAAAATGAAATGTAAATTTCTCTGTAAAAGTTGAGCCTATTGGAAATTCCAAATAACCAGGTTGTGATGTTTCTTCATAATACATACTTGAAGTAAGTATCCAAGCATCTGTATCATATGTATCAAATCTAATATATTTAAATTTATAATCTCCTTTTGGAATAGTTAAGAAAAATGCATGAACAGCTTCTTTCTTTTTGTTTTCTTGAGTAGCGTGTATTGTTTCATTCCAAATTTGATTTGGTTGATTAATGAAAGTACCTGATTGAGGGCTATCGACAGAGAGATTTTTTACTTTTAGTTCTCTAGGTTCAATTATTATATAATTCTCATTTGAAGAATAGAAATATATTTGATGTTCACCGCTTTCTCTTGCAAAAAGAAATTGAACATCTCTTGTAGGTACAGCTCCAACAGAACCATCGAAAGAGTAATACTCGCCATAGAAAACAAAGTATGATACGAAATTAGTTGCTCTCATATTAAGATCATATACTTCTCCAGCACGCAGATTTACTGTGAATAAATAAAATACTCCAGCCTCCATTTCTAATGCAGTTTGAGATTTAAGTGACAATGCTCCTTTATCATTGAGTCCAACTGTAAAATTAAGTTGTGGAGATAATCCTGTGTTATTCATTGCTTGAATATAGGTTATATGATTAGACCACGCATTACTATAATAATCATATGTATCATAACTATCATAGTACATGCTAGTTAAGCTAGTCCTAAATTCTTTTGAATTATTATTCATCGAATCTACTTTATTACCCACGCCTTCGCTAACATATCTTATATCTGTAGCATAATTTGTTTCTAAATATTGATTTTCCATCATATGGTTTCCAGAAAGGTATCCATATTCGGTATTATCATGTTCTACCAATCCCATAGTTGTCATAGAATTCCAGTCATACCCTAAAGTCTTTACAGAAGTTAGAGTTACAGATAGGAATAAAGTAACAACTAGAATTGTCAAAATAAAATTTTTTTGATTTCTTTTCATTTAAATCAAAAGAACATATTTGATTTTACATACAAAAGAGTTGCGTAATATGTAATGCCACCAAACAGGATTTAATCTATTGCATACTCACCATCAATTATCTAAAATCGGGTTTGGAGGTTTCGAAGAGAACTTGTAAAACCTTGTAAATATTATAATTAATACTGTAGTAAAAAGTAGAAAAATTCCTGCTCCAGCCATTGTTACAACAACTCCTATTGAATCTGCTGTTAAGCCAGAAAGTGATAAACAGAGTACACTAAAAACCTGTATATATGCATTTGTAGCACTATATGCTCGTCCTCTCACTTCATTTGGTACGTTCTCAGCAAAAAGAGCGTTAATTGCTAAATTAAACATTCCATTTAGGAATCCTTGAATTAAACCCACAGCAAGCAAAACATAGAAATTTGGTTTGAAAAGAAAAACAAAATAATACAATGAAACAGCTAAAGATCCCAGTGTTAATGCTAGTGGTCTTCCTATTTTTTTCTCAAATCTTCCAAAAACTAGATTTCCCATAATAGAGCCTAATGCAATTATTGCACCTAAAAAACCAAATTCTCGATCAGACAAATCTTTAAGCCCAGAAATGAATGTTGAATCATATATTTGCGTTAAAGTTAATGGAGTATTGAAATATTGTATTGAGATAGCATTGTGTTTCACTTCAAAAAGATAAGGTAAAAGTAAAGGACCTGCGAAAGCAGATCCAATAATTATGAAAGTAAACAAGAAGAGTAGCATCCTAATTGTTGGATGCTTAACAAGATACCCAAAACCTTCCTTTAAATCCTTGAAAACTAACTTGAAGGTAATAATTTCTTTTTTATCTCTTAGTGCTGAAGGAATGGATGTAAAGAAGATGATTGTTCCTGAAACAAAGAAACACCCACTGGTTATCCAAAAAGTTGATTCACCTAGTAGAACATAAATTGGAGCAGCAAAAAGAGGTCCAACAACTGCTAGAGTTTGAAAAACCAGTTGACTAAGTGAAATAGCTTTCACGTACAATCGCAAACCTGTTATTTCAGGAATAGCTGCAGATCGAGGTGCTACAAATGTAGCAGAAGCTGCACCAAGAATAAAAGCAATTACTGCAATACCATAGATGCTTTTAAGAAAAGGTAGAATTAATATAGTTGTTCCTCTTACGATATCTGCACCTACCATTATTGCTTTGCGGCTGACTCTATCTGCAAAAACTCCAGCTATAGGACCGATTATTATCCAAGGTACTGTTTGAGCTGCTAATATAAGAGTCATAGCAGTGATAGATAGTGTTACCTCATAGACATATAATTGTATAGCAATACGGAAAATCGCATCCCCGAAGTTACTAAAAAATTGTCCAGAAAGTAGTTTCATAAAATCTTTATTCTTGAAAACATCTAGATATGTTGGTTCTTTTTCAATTAATGAAACAGTAGTAGGTTCAGTTTCCAAGGGTATCATGGGAGTATCAGAGTCATTGTCCAAGAGATTCACCGTTTCAAAAAATATGTTTAACGGAAAAAAAGCAATTTATAAAGATGCTGAAAGCATTATGAAGATTTTTGTATATTAGATTTCATACCCTTCTTTCTTAAGGTTGTATTTGAATCGGTAAATCTTCCTTCTAAATTGACTGTAATCTTCATCTGTAATATCTTCTACATATTTCTGTAATATTTCTTGATCATCTTTCTTTGAAAAATAAGTTTTAATTAAAGACCCAACGACTACGGCAGCGGACCTCGTTACATCTATTTTTAGTATAGATTTAGTGTGAATCAGATTGTATCCTCTTATTTCAAGTTCGTGTAATTTATCAATATATTGTGGATATATAGACATCATGTTGCTAAGAACCTTACAAAATCTATCCTTTAGTTGCAAAGTATAGCTTAGTTTTTTAATTCGAGAGATATAACCATCTTGGAAAAGCTCGATTTGTATTTTTTTCATAGTATTATAGCTAAAAGATTTACCATTACCCATTCCTTGTATATTATGCCTAAGTATAGAGAAATATTCAGGAGTTATCTTTTCATAAATTAGAGCCAATAAATTATCAAGAATAGCTAAAAAAACCATAGCAATTTGATTTTTCGTAAAATGCTTATTCTCTTTTAATCTATTTGTAATCATCCTTAGTTGGATACTTTCAAATTGCGTCACTGCTTGTATGAGGATTTCTTGAGGTATGTGATCACTCAAAATGACTAATAGCTCGTCTATACATTCCTGTACTCGAACTTCTTGTCTTTCTAAAGACAATAGGATTTTTTCGTTTTTATTCTTTTCAATGTCTACTAGAGAGGATGCTATACTGTCCCTTATTTCATCTATCTCATCTCTAGCTACATCACTCATTTATGTTTCAAAAAGTATATCCGTAAAATCATTTAAATAAGGGAAAAAAGGAAAAATAGTTCTAACCTTGATTTACTTTTTCATTAAATTCTATTATTAAGTTATCAATCGGTTCAATTGATTTTTGTATATCTTTCCAATATTCTAAATCATCCCATTGTTTAATTAACTCACCTAAGTCTCTTCCTTGTTGTTCAATCCAAGTGAAGTATTTAAGATTGTGAATCCTTTTTCTTTGAACATAATTTAGTTCTAGCATATTATCTAATTTTTGTCCCATTAAATGAGAGTGAAAATCCTTAATTGCATCTTCTTCTGAATAAGAACCAAATTTAGTTCTATACTCTTTTATGCGGGATTGATATAGTTCCATGGAATCAGTGAAAACTGTTAGAATTACATCTTTTTGAGTTAATTCATAATATTTAGCAAATTTGATTGCCATTAGGAGATTAGCTATACTTGAAATTCCTAATAAATGAAGTTTGGAAACTATTTCCTCAGATACACCCATTTTCTTTAAGTATTTATGTCCTTCTTCTTCAATAAATAATCTC
>JBHLQZ010000022.1:0-13749 GCA_048883065.1 Candidatus Thorarchaeota archaeon
TATTTACTCACAAATGAGATAAGAAGAGAGAGCCAGCGAGAGGACTCGAACCTCCGACCTACTGATTACGAATCAGTAGGTCAGGGTTCTATATCTTCTTTTAAATAAATGAGTTATGAAATTACAAGAATCTCCTTGTGACCATATTGTGACTATTTCTTCTCTTTTGCTTCATTGTAGGATTTCACTTCTTTTACACAATATTTAGGTGATTGGATACCAGGTTTTAAGGCTTATGAGAAAAGCTAGTAATTAAAGTAGTGGAAACCAGGTTAATTATTCTACAAATCTTTCAATATTATGAATATCTGCAATATCTTGAATTGAGCCTATAGTGATTTTAAGAGGTCCTGAATCATTTCTTTTTATAAAAAACCTGAATTCTTGTTGATATTCAAAATTATTTTGTTTACAAAAAACATTCAGAGGGCCAGAATATTCTTTTGGGTTATAGTATTTTACTAGATTGTATTCATATTCATATTGCTGATCATTAATTTTATTTTTAAATCTTTGAATAAATTCTTTTACATTGTAGATAAGAACAAAATAATCACCAAGTTTTTTATTTTTTTTATCAATTCTTATTTTTTTAGGGTTATCAAGTGATGTGATTGCTATTAAAGAATAAATATTTCCCTTAACATTATAGTCTCTTAACTTCAACTGTGCTGAATTACTATGAGCAAGTAAATTGCCATTATGCAAAATCTTAATGTTGGTTGCTTGCTCAATTCTACTTAGTCCTTCTTCTTTATCACCTCTTAATTCATTTTCCTCATACTGTATGAAATAGTTCAAATCATTCATGAATATAAGACCTAGCTCATACAGTTCATACATAAATTGCCTCTTGCCTATTTTAATTAAGAAGTGGATTGTAACTTCATCCATTTTTTTCATAATCCTAAAACACTAGCCTAAAACTTTTCCTGTTTCTAAAAATCTTGTTCTAACAAATTCCTTTTGAAATATTGTAACTTTTGAATAGAAGCATTTATTTTCAATGTTCTCATAATGTATTGTTAAGCTAAATTCATCAGGAATATCAATCTGTTCTAATCCTTGTTTTAGTAATTTTTGATTTTTTTCTAGATTAATCTTTTGAAAGAGTATTCTAGAAGTAAATTCCTTTGAATCTAGTAAAACCACAGGAGAGAATTCATATAACTTAGATTGACTATCTTTTAATGTATCAATTGTAATGTTGAGGGCAGGGCTATTTCCAATATTATGCAAGCAAAATTCACCTTTCTCAAAATTAATTGTTACTAAAGGTCTAAGACTTAATTCAGTTTGTTTTACTATTGCTTTTCTCAGTTTTTGAGTTTCCCAGGCATAATAGACAATTGCAATAAATGTTAAAAATAAAATGAATGCTGTGATTAGATAAATGAGTTCAATAAATATCAAAAGTATATTTCCCTCCAGAATCTATTGAGAGCCCAGTAAGTTAGTTATCATGCCTATCATTTATTTCTTTGAAGAAATTGAATCTACTTGTTTTCTTAGATTCTCTCCATTTTTACTTATTTTATCTATATCCTTTTTTACATCTTCAATTTCTTTGAGCTCTTTGGGGGTAAGGCTAGGATAGAATCTTTCTTGGTCAAAAAAATATGCTAACTCATCATCATTTTTTATTGTATCAACTTTGCTTAATATTTGAACAATTGATATAACAACAGCTCTCTCCAGTATCCTTAAATGGGTAAGGTCTATGTCACTCAAAGAGTATCCACCATGTAGTAGTTTTCCTCTCAATGTAAATATATTTTTTCTAAAATCTGACTTTATTCTTATTCTTGTATTTATTTTCCTTGTAAACAAAAATGCAACTCTCTCTGCTAATTCAACAGTCAAAGGGGTAAAAAGGTCTTTTTTCCCAAGAAGAGATTCTAATGCAACACAATAATGAATGAATTGATGTGATGCATTTTTTTCATTGAATCCTGTGCTGAACCACTCCAATGCTCTTAGTATCCTTTTCTCTATCTGATTGGGATTTTTGTTTAAGAGAAGCTTATTAAATTTATCAAAGGGATAATTATTTTTAAATATTTCAATCTGGTCTTTTGTGATTTTATATGAACCTTTTCCAATTACTAATTCTTCCTCAAAATGGCTATAGGTTCCTTCCTTTTCTTTTCCATCCTCAAAAACATAATACCAATAATTGGGGTGTATGAATGGGAAATCTATTTCTCTTTTAAGTTGAAATAACTTAATAATAATCTTTAAAACAAAATAACATTTTCTAATATTGATTTCAGCCTCTTCAATAATCTTTGACCTTTCAAATAAGCCTCCATGATATCCATATGCAGAAGTCTCAAGATATGTATTCCCTGCTATTATTTTTGGAATAGATCCTCCAAAAAAGAGAGGAAGGCTCCATGCAAAGTCCTCTTTTTCTTTTCCAAATTTTTCTTGTCTTTCCTTATCTAAAATAAATATCCTACAGTTTCCAATATTTAGTTCATTAATATCACTTGGCCAAATACCAAATAGTGGAGATAAAATTTTCCAATTTTTAACATTTTTTTTATCAATAAGATTCTTTTCAAACTGCATTAATTCTTTAGTAATATCTTCCTCTTGAACAAAACTTAACAGAGCTTTGTTTTTTAACTCATCACTTAAGATTTTTTTGCTTTCATATATTCTTTTTATTATGTCACTCACTAAAGACATAAGTGAGCTACTTGAATATATTTTCTTTAAAGAAGCTATTTTTAATAAAGAATCTGCAATTTCAGATTCACATAAAAAACCTTCATAAGTAATTGATAAATCTTTATCAGGATAATTTTCTAATGCTATAGGCTTATTTTCTCTTTCAAAAAATTCTTTATGAGCTATATTTGCACATACTTTTTTTAAATTTTCTATAATTCTATTCTTCAATTCTTTATTAAATATTTGACCTTTTTCTTTCACCATCTTGATACCTTAATTCAAAATTTCATTTATCTGGGAGGTTGGGATTTTTTTAACCCAAGTAGCACAGTTGTCATGCAAATTATCCTAATTTATCTCTTTTTTCTTTTCTGATTTTTTCAATGCCAGAATCAATCAATGAAATCAATTCTTTCTTCTTTATTTCATCTTTACAGTAACTCTGAATAAGCTCATGTAATTTTTGAAGATATTCAATGGACAAGCTTATTCCTTCTCCAAAGTTCAATATATTAAAGCCATCTAGATAATCAATTCCTATTGATTTTGTTCCAATATCAATATAGAGCCTGATTGAAGCAACTAAAAGTTCATAGTGCTCTATTTCCAGAGAATATCTATCTAGATCTTCAATTAAAGGGAAACTTTTTCTTAAGATTGATATTGATTGATGAATTTCAACTACATTATGTAACAAAGTCCAAACCATGGAATGAATGCTATTGATTTTTTTTATATCTTTCTTCCTTTCTAGTCCAAGTTCATCAAATTCCCATCTGCCTTGAATATAGATATTGTAGTGAGCTAACATCCACTCTAATTTATCCAATATATAATCAGTGATTTCATTATTAGAGGCATTTAAGGAACTTTCAAGTGAAGCTCTATCCAATATTTTTAACTGGTCTGATTCTTTAAACATTGCCTCAATTTCACTCAAGGCTTGTTTTGAAATTTTAATATTTCCATCCCTTATGTAAGAAATAATCTTAGAAAGATTGCTATTAAATAATTTTTTGTAATTCTTCTTATCTTGAATTTTTATAGTTAAAAAACTAAGGGAAAAGCCTAAAATTGCACCTATGACTGCACCAACTAGTGCCCATATAGCATTTTCATATTGACCTAATTCAAGCATTATTTCTTATCTTTTTTCTGTTTTCTTTATAAAATTTCTCTCCTTAATTTACTCCTTTATTCTTCTCTAATTACCAAGGTTTTAGTTTCTATCAACAAATCATAGAAGTCCTTATCTTTCAGAGATTGATTAAAGACAACCTGTGTTGTGACTTCCTTCAATCCTTTTGGTATAGAGAAACCAACAATTAATACAATTACACCTATCCACCATTTGAAAAATATAAAGCAAATAATAGCAATAGGTATAGCAAGAAACCATGCCCAGTTCAAAATGAAGAAGACAACCTGAAACTTGCTAACAGCACGATTATGAAATTTGTATTTATTCATAAGAGCAAAGGCTTGTTTCTTGTTTATGTCTGCTTTAATTCTTCCTGCATTGTAGGATTCAATATATTCTAAATGTGTCATTTATTTCTCTTATTTTCCTTCTCTGATTCTTTCAATTCCTCATCCTGCCGTCTTCTTTCTGATGCCTCACTTGACTTAAATACCTGATTGAAGACAGACCATATAGCCAGAATTGTTATAAAGCTTGCCCAGAAGACATAAATATCTTGTCCTTCAAGATGATAAACTAGAACTGATACCCCCACTGCTCCAATAACATAAACCCACAAGTGAACCTTGAACCATAGATATTCCCATCTGGAGCCAAAAATTCTCACATAGCAGGCTTTGCAAAACTCACCTGGACTATTCCCAGTATCTTTCCCAAAATAGATTTTTCCAGTAATTTCTGAAAAGCAAGCATCACAGTAAGCTTTATAGATTGTTGTCTTCTTTCTCATCAAGCAATTGCTTTAACTCATCATGATTATTTTGCTTACACTGAAGCCAGAGCCTATCTGGCTTCCAATGCATAATTATTCCCTGTAAATTTTCAACAATTCTTCTACCTTCTCAAGTGTTTCTTTTACCAACATTGGCTCATAATCTGGATTTTTCTTTTGTATTTCTAAAAGTATTTCCTTGGCTTTTTGATAGCTATGTTCATTATAGTAGGTATAACAAATATTTAGCCTAATTTCCCCTATCAGGTTACTGCTATCAGGTTCTCCTGCTTTTTTATAATATTCCATTGCTTTAATAAGATATACTCTTGCACTTATCCAGTCTTTCTTTTTGAAGTAAGATGAAGCTTCATCCCAATTCTTTTTACCAATATTCCATGTAGAAATCATATGGCTTTCTTTTATCAATTGATTCACTTCTTTAGCTTCATAATCTGGATACTTTTTTTTCAAGGTATTTAAAGTTTGTCTTGCATTATAGTGACTCCCACTATTCCAATAAGCCATTGCACAGCTATAAAGACAATCAGATGCAAAACCCAATGCTTTTGTTCTTCCTTTCTCAAAATATTCTGATGCATTTTTGTAAGCTTCAATTGCTACAGTCCAATTTTTCTTGTTAAAAGCTTCTGAGGCTTTATCAAAAAGAAGATAAGCAAAAGCAAAACAACTATCTTCTTGTGGCCATTCCTGGTTCTTTAAGTATTCCCAATGTTCATCTGGGACATAAACATAAGCAAAGTCAGGAATGAGCCAATACTCTGCAATTTCATAAGCTTTGTTATAATTGCCTTCTAACCAATAGGAAAAAGCATATTTAGCTTTTAATTCTTCAAATTTATCAAGAAGGCTTTTATATTCATATTCACCAAATTTATAGTCAGAAGATTGAGTATAAAGTTCTTTTGAAAGTCCTACTTTATCAATTGAAAGCTGTATGTAATTTGACATTTCTTTATAGCACTCTCTTGCCTCATCATATTTTTCTGCTATTATTGCCTTCTCTGCTAAATCAGATTGCTTTTCTATAAAATCATCATATACATAATAGATTCTTCTTCTAATCCATTTTTTCTGTTCATCCTTGATATTACTAAGCAAGAGAACTTCAAATACTTCTAGTGCTTTTTCTTTTTCTCCAATTTCATCAAGCAGTGAGGCATATATCATCTTGTTTTGATTATCTTTAGGGTTCATTAACAAGTGCTTTTGGAATAATGGAACAGCAGACTTTTTATCTCCTAATTCTAGATATGCTCTTGCGTCCTTTAAGAATCTCTGTTGATGTTGAGTGTAAAAATGTCTGAATAAGAATATTGCTCCAAATAGAAAGCCAACTGAGATTACAGATATTGAGATAATTTTAAATTTTTTTGTTTTGAAAAATGTTTTTTTACTGGACTTTGATGGTTCCTCTGAAATTCCCTCTAGTTTTTCATTGCATTGAGGACATATAGTTAACTCTTCATCAATTTCCTCTAAGCAATGTGGGCAGGATTTCATCTCTCCCTCCTTGCTGTAACTATTACTAAAATAAAAATTATTGCAGTCACAAAATCTATTGCTTGCCAAATTCCTTTACTTAAATGAATAGGCACAATGGGATTAAACAAAACAACAATAATTCCCATTATCCAAACCCAAGTTGGCTTCTTAGCTTGACACATGAAATAGCCAACATATATGGCTGAGATGAATACAACCCATCTAAGCAGAATAAAGAAGCTATATTGTTTGATTGGAAAAATTGCAATTAGTAAAAGAACTGATGTTATCATTGATGGTATAAATATTTGTTTTTGAATATCACTCATTCCTTTTGCTGCTGCCCTGTTTACTCTAAGGAAATCATATCATAACAAAATATCTAATCTCATAAAAAGGGTAATTATTCTCAATTTTCTATTTTAAGTAAATCACTGAATGAGAGTTGAAATAGGAAAAGATTAACGCCCTTTATTGCCATGAATTAATTTTTATTTATTTAATGTCTTAGATCAAGCCCTGATTTGTCCAATGAGGAATCAGCATACTTATTCTGTTGCTCAAACATAGATGCCAGGACATTGACTGCTTTCCTTTTATTCTCTGGAGTAGGATGAGCATATCTCATAGTCATTTTTATATCAGAATGTCCCAAAATTTCTGCAACAGTAACTAAGTCAATTCCTCCAATAACCATATTAGTTGCAGCAGTATGTCTTAAATCATGAAATCTAAAATCATTTATTCCAGATCTTCTACATGCAGCTTTAAAGGAAGTTTTAACATCCTTGATTCTATCCTTGGTTTTTGGATTATAGAATAAAAAGTCAGATTCTCTTTTCATTCTTTTTATTGTTCTAGAAACTATTGAATTCATGGGGATCTTTCTTTGCAAAGCGCTTTTTGTCTCTTTTATGAAAATATAGTCATTAATGAAATCAATATCATTCCATCTTAGCTTAAAAATCTCACTTCTGCGCATACCTGTATTTAGAGCTATGATGATTATAGTCCTTAAATGTTCACAAGAATTATCTAGTAATCTCTTCATCTCATCTTTATCTAGGATCCTCATTTCAATTTTTTGTTCTTGGAAAAGTTTAACTTCCTTTGCAGGATTCTCATCAACAAGTTTCCATTTTTTTGCAACTGAGAATAATGTTTTCAGGCATGCCAGTTCCCTATTGATACTAGATGGCTTAACTTTTTCTATCCTTTTTTTCTTATACTCCTCAATATGTCTTGGTGTAATTTTATTCAGTTTCATACCTTTAAAGAATGGAATAAGTTGATTTAGTGAAGTCTGATCACTCTTCCATGATTTTTTATTCACTTTAGAGTATTTCTCTAAATACTCATCTGCAAAATCCTCAAATTTAATTTTTCTTTCTCTTCTGAATCTATAGTCCCCTCTTAAAATATCAGCCTTAATTGCTAACATGGCATTTTCTGCATCTTTTTTACTTCCAACAGCTTTTCTTATCCTTCTTCCTTCATAGTAAAAATCTGCATACCATTTTTTGCCTCTTTTATAAATTCCCATAATTTAGCCTCTCATTAAATCATCTATTTTGGCTTTGCCACTCTTCTATTCCATCCTTCATAAATTGTTTGAATTCCTTTTTATTGACTTTCCAATATTTTTTATGAGAATCTCTAGCATAAACATATTTTATAGGGCGTGAGAATAAGGCAAAATCATCAATATATACAAGATGGTCTTCTCCTTCTTTGAGTATCTTTGGGAGCCCTTCAGCTCTGATGTCTGTTGCTACTCTTTCTCTCTGCCCTCTTTCTCTTTTCAGCATTGCTCCCCAAGCTAAAACATTAATTGGTCTGCGTCCATAATTAGTAATTACAGCATAAATATATTTTCTGTTTGGATCTCCATTCACCTCAATCCCAATGTAAGCATTCACTATTAGCTTTCTCCTATCTTGTAAGCCTTTTATAATATTCCAGGTTAGAGCTACTGATGAAAGAATTGATCCCCAAAAGGCAAGAATTTCTGTTAAACCAATTGTGAAGGTCATATGCCCCCCCTTCCTGTTATTTCTTGCTTACTTTTCTATATTTAAAAACTATTTTTTTATTTTTTTGTCCAGGTATTGGCTTTAAATGCTTATTCCCTTCATACAATATTTCATCAGGAATCCCATCAGGAAAGGCCTCACAAGAATTTTTGTAAAAATCATCTTTATTAAAAAATTTACAGCGCATGCAAACTGGAGAAGGCCCTATAGTCATTGTTTATCTATTCATTGTTTCTTGCTGAATTCTTCCAAACTTTCTTGTCTGATTTTTCCAAATCTTCCACTTTTGCAAAACTTCAAACCTGAATTTTTATAAGTATATCATTTAATATCTTAAATGTAAGAAAGAATGATCTCTATGTTATTTACTTCCAATTTATATTTTTCTGCCAAATTATAACAATTTTGTTAAATCTTCCTAGTTGCCACAAAAACAAAATGGGAAATTCTTGTTAAGAATGATGCAATATTGGGATGATAGGGGGCAATATATGGCAAAATTGGGGTTCAAATGGGACAAAATTAAAGAAATCCATCCCATTTTTTTGTGTGCGTTTACGGACATTCTAACTTGTTTAAAATAAATAAGTTGCAAATTGAGCCAGATAATAAATATTATGTCAACTGGGATCATTTTTTTTATTCACCAGGATCAATTATCTGAAGCATTAAAGCTCTGAACACGCTTGTCTCTGTAAGCATCATTCTCTCTAGAGAGGTGGCCCAGCTTTTTCATAGTTGAGAAACTCCAAATAACATTCATCTCTTAAAAATGATGTTGGGTATTTAAGGTAAATAGCATTTGGGTCTTCTCTTTTTTCCTTACAATTATCAATAAAATAGTCAATATAACCTTGAAGCCCTCTCATTATTGTTTGAGGATCAACTCCTTTAATCATGAGCTTTAAAAAAATCTTCCTTGCCTGTTGCTTATTCAGTTTGCGTGGATATAGATCCCAGAATTTTTGGAACTTTAGCTCAAATTCATTTTGAGCAAAAGTATGTTTCTTATCATTCTTATAATTCTTAAATTCTTGTTTATGTTCTGAAGTTGGTCTTGAGTTGTTGAGGACCTGTTCATTTTGTTGTTCATGTTTTTGATAAAAATGATAATTTTTTATTGTTATAAGGCGGTATCTATTTGTAGTCTGTTGTTCAATTTGTTGTTCAGATTCAAAGAATTTCAATATTCTTTGGATTTTTGATTCATGAATTCCTGTCTCTTTAGACAAACTATTTCTTGATGTTAATAATTGACCTCTTGGTATAATCACAGATCTTCCATCACAATACATTTCTCTTGCTTCATGATTTGCTTTCATCAATAAATGAATCCACAAATGGACATACTCTGATTTTACATAAAATCCTTTATTAAAAAGACTTCTATATATCTTAATCCAACCATCTTTTAGCCTTAGATCTTTCACATTCCCTAAATCCTAAATTTGCCAATCCTTTACCCTTTCTTCCCAATCCTCCACATGAATTTCACTTTCCTGAATCCAGGTCTTAATTTGATCAATATCAAACCTCACTCCTATGCCTTTGATCTTCAAATATGGAATCCTTCTATTGGAACAAAGTCTGTATAGGCTGTGAGGATGTATCCCTAGAAGAGCAGCCATCTGTTGAACTTTCAGAAGCTTTTTCAAAAGTTGTGCCTCTTAATATTTTATTATTTCAGGGTTTTATGTTTCCTTGCATGTTTTTTCAATATTTTCATTGCTGTTTTTGGATCCATCCCAGATCTAAAAATTTCATACAATTCATCTCTTTCCATCAGCATCAAAGTTAATTTAATCCAGGATTCATCACTTTCTTTAATAATCATTTCAGGAAGGAAGTTTCTAAGCAACTCATAAGGATTCATGTATTTCCCTGCCTCTCCTTCTAGTTGCTGCATGCGCTTTTCAAGTCTATCTAATTCATCTGGGAAAACTACAAAAGGATTAACATTAAGTGCATTAGCAATTTTCTCTTTTATTTCATAACTAGTATTTTCAACTCTATAGCCTTGATCTAATTGCCTTACTTTTTCAAAACTTACGCCTGAAAGTTCAGAGAGCTTAAGAATACTCAAACCAGCCTTTTTTCTCTCTCTTCTTAAATTTGTCATCTTTTCCATAATTACCTTCCTTGTTATAAATTACTACTACAATAGTAGTTTGTCAAGAAGAAATATTTTATTCTTTACTTAAGAGTGAAATTTATTCAAAAGACAAGACCTGGTCTGGGAAAAGTTGGAATTTCTGATCCATAATAATATAGATTGGTGACCAAGGCTGTATATCATGATAATTTGCGTGTATATATAATTAGGCAAAAGATAAAAGGCTATGAACCCTTTTGGCCAGGGCCACCTTAAGAATTTTGCTCTATGGGCCTTAAATCACATCATTTTTTCCATGACTCTGCTGATAATTGCTTAAAGGGTGAATTTTTAAAATTAAGGAAGTGCTTAAAGAATTAATTTTTGTCTATTTTAGTCAAGTAAAAATGCTAGTTTTTTAGGGTCAGAATTTTCTAGTTTTTTCTAGTTTTTTGAAGTTGAAAATGTCCTGTTTTGTCCTGTTTTTGAAATTGAAAATGTCTAGTTTTGTCTAGTTTTTGAAGTTGAAAAGGTTTAGTTTTGTTAAGTTTTTTTGCTTATATAACAACTGACACTTAACAATGTTAATGGATAAAATGAAGGTGAATCTTGATAATTTCAAACAATTTCAGGTCCATCAGCAATATCTTCTTTTTCACTCAAGCTAGATTTTCTTCTAAATTATAGACTATTGTGGTTTTCTTGGTTCCACCTTTCAGGTTCATTATTGAAATTATTTTAATATTCATTCATTTTAAGAAATTGAAAACAGCAAAAGCTAAAAATAGACCTATCCCCAGAAGAAATGTTATTTGTGTTGTCCTATCAAAAAACTTTATTGTATCCAAGGAATTACTGATTTTTTCACTGAGACTCCAGACCTCTTTTTCATCCTCAGAATGATACATCAATTCTATTCCTGATATATACATGATAAGATTCCCAGGACTAGGCATGGCCAAGAGGGATCCTACCAGACAAAAGGCAAGGCTGATTATTGAGGCCACAGCAAGGCCGATCAGATGTGGAGAAGAAAATACTTTCTCAAGAAATGCCACAATTATCAAAATTGATCCAGTGCTTATAGTTGTTAAGTGCTTGAAATAGTCATACTGGAGCCTCTGGACTTCTTTCATTTTGTCTATAGATTTAAGTAGATTTTTGGCCCTCTCTTTAACAAAAGCCTTTTCTTCATCTGTTAATTCTTCCCAGGCCTTTCTTTTGATCATCATTTAACTCCTGATTTTCCTATATTTGTGCTCAAAAAGAAGTTCTCTCTAATTTATTATTTCTCTGGTTTCATATGAGTTTTCAGGCCATCTAAGCTCATTACCCTCTAGATCTGAATATTTAAAGAAAAATTCTATGAAAGCTTTTCCCTTGATTTCTCTAACATCAGCAAATTCAGGGAAGCTAGCATAGTCAAATTCAACACTTTCATCTGGTCTATATTCTCTTCCTGGAAGCACATATCTATTTATTGGTATTAAATCATCATGACTAATGTCTGGGTAATCCCTGTGGTGGAATTTTAGGAATACATGCTCTAAATAGAAAGCAGAAAGGCCTGCATTAAAAACACTGGGAATAATCCAGACTTTGGAACCACTTCTTTTTTTGGGAAATAAGGTTGGGTTATCAAGCCTTGGAGTAATCCTAATTGTGAATTCTTTCTCAAAAAGCTCTGTCTGCTCTTTCATTCTGTTTGCCATCTTTCTTGTAAACAACATATAAAAAAATGTAATGACAGCTAAAACACCTGTCATCACAACTAATCCTATATTAACCTTCCATGCAATATCTGTTGGTGCTACGGAAATGAGAATATTCATTTCAAGCCTCCTTTCTATCTTATGTTTTCATGTTCCTATATATATGTTTAGGAGTCATCTTTAGAGTCACTCTATTAACTTAGCACTTCCAATGTTATGGATTCTGGTTCTTATTGCTTTTTCAATGTTGTTGATCAGATTATCAACTTCATCTTTTCTTCTGTTTACCTCTTCAATATTACTCACTTCTTCAGATTGAGGATGATGGGTCATATAATCTATGATATTTGAGTGCAATAGAATTTTGTTTGCATTTTTAAAAACTTCTTCATCATAGAATGGCTTATTTTCTCTTATCTTGGAAGATATTGCTTTATAAGTTTGATTGACATTGTCCTTCCATTCTTTGGTGAGATTAATTCCAGCTTCAACCATAAGCTTCTGTAAATTATCCAGATGCTTCCATAGTTCTTCATAAATTTCAAATTCTTTATTAAACTGTAATTTATGAATGAATTCTGTTTTTGTAAGTGATGATTTTAATTTTGCTATTTCTTTATTAATTAAGAATCCACCTATTATGATGATAACAGTATTGAAAAAGGACCAAAGTAAGTTACCCACAAAAATAATTGCATTAAGCATGTTTCCCCCCCTTTTTCATGTTCCTATATTTATGCTTTAAAGCTCTTCATTCAATTATTACAATCTCTCCTTTCCCTGTTAGTTTGTTTACTTTTACAGGAACGGTTCCTCCATATGTTGAAACTACTATTAAGCTTGACCACAGCCATAGACAAAGCCAAATAAAAAAAAGAACAGCCATAATTTTCCAGAATAAGTCTTTTTTCATATTTCCCCCCCTGAAGAAGTCTCTATGTCCTTTTTCTTTCTCCTGATGAAGCTGAAAAAGATATAAAGGGCCCCCCAAACAAACATCACAGCGAGAAGATCAGAAATAAGGTCCCAGACTTTCCTGGTGATGGATGCCCCCCAAGGATCAAAGCCTAATGAAATGGCAGCCATTGCTAACAGTGCAATTCCTGTCACAATTTTTTGTGGTGTATTCATGCTACCCCCTTTATCAATTTCTAATTATCAAATTAGATTATTACCTGGAAAAAATTTTTTGACAAGAGTTTGTTGATTTTAATAGGATTATTAGGGGTAAAATCTAATAATGGGTGAACTTATTAACAAAATTGGATATGTAATTGCCATAGGCATCCTCATCTTAATGGCTGCTTCTGTTGCACTCCTTTTTATGGTTGGCATTTATCTATATATAGCAAGTGAAATTGATTTTGATATTTCCAAATCAGATAAAAAACTCATTTTTTTCATTACAGTAGCTTTCACTATTTTGCATACTGTAGCAATTTTCCCTATAACATTTTCTTTCTATTATGTTATTTTAAGGTTTGCAACTTTTAGTCTTGCATTTTTAATAGGGGCTTATGCTTATGGAATAAAAAAGAAATATATATCTATTCTTTTTCTTCCTGTAATTTTGCTTTTTAATCCATTTCATGCCCCTTATTTTGAGAAGCCCACTTGGGATTATCTTAGTCTAGCAGCTGTATTATTAGGACTTTTATCTCTTATAATTTTTATGTTTCATCCAACTAAAGAAGAAAAAATCAACTGACAAAGGCTGCTAAAAATATTGTGACCATTTTGCGTGTGTTACTTTATCTCCTGCCTAGATACCATTAAGGAGGGCAGAGTAAGGTCTTGACCAAATTTCCTAAAAA
>JBHLQZ010000023.1:0-13660 GCA_048883065.1 Candidatus Thorarchaeota archaeon
ACAAAAATCAATATATCTTTCCTCTTAAAGGTGCTTGGATTGCAATAAATGCCTTTGATAATCCATATGAACATAGAAGAATGCATTCACAGGAGTTTGGATTTGATTTAGGGCAATTAGATGAGAAAATGTTTTTTATTCCTCCTAAAGGAAATAAAAACGAATTCTTTTGTTTCTATGGTAAAGAAGTAATTTCTATTGCTGATGGTGAAGTTGTTGATGTTTTCAATGATATACCTGAAAATCCTTCAGCTGGTGAATTATTACCTGAGGAAAAAATGGGAGAAATAATCACTCAACATGGATACAAACCTCTATTAGCAGGAAATTTTGTAGTTGTTGAGCATTCAGGTAATGAATATTCTTTTTATGGTCATTTAATACCAAAAAGTATCAGAGTAAAGAAAGGAGAAAAAGTTAAACAAGGTCAACTTCTTGGTCTTTTAGGAAATTCTGGGAGTTCTTCAGCCCCACATCTTCATTTCCATTTAATGCAAGGTTCTGACATTATGACTGCAAGAGGATTGCCATGTTACTTCACAAATATTACTGAAATAGAAGGAGGGAAAATAGAAATAATAGATAAAACTCTTTCAGTTGTTTATACTGATTAATATCTTCTCAATTGAGATAATAAACAAATGAAATATTAGGAAGAAACAAAGAGAGAAATTCACATTTGAAAGATAGTATTCAACAACAATTTTTAAAAATAAACAAAATAAGAAGAAAAATAACCTTGCTGCGATAGTTTAGAGGTTTAGAATTGGGGATTGTGGATCTCCGGAGCAATATTCCTTAGACGCCGGTTCGAATCCGGCTCGCGGCACCACTTATTATGTTTCATAACCTTGTAGGAAAATTTAAAGCACAGTGATTATCTTAAACTTTGAAGGTTGAGTAAATGCCATGGGTAGACGAAATTATTCTCGGTGGAACATTTGATTATTTACATGATGGTCATAAAGCTCTTCTTGAAGCTGCTATGAGCTTTGGTGAATTTGTGAGAATAGGTCTAACTACTGATGATTTTGCGAAAAGTCTTCGAAAAAGCGATCCTAATGTAGAACTCATGCAACCATATGAAGAACGAGAGAAATACCTGAGAGAATATATGGTTAAAAGAGGATGCAAAAAACTAGAAATCATAACTATCAAGCACAGATATGGATTTGCTTTACACTCACCTGATGCAGAGGGAATTGTAGTAACAGAGGAAACTTATCCAACTGCAGTAGACATAAATAAATTAAGAACGATAAATGGAATGGATCAACTATTAATTCTTGTGATTCCTTTTGTTTATGATGAAAAGGGAAAAATTATTAGTTCAAGACGTATAAGAAAACAATTAGCTGAAGCTAAATTAACATTGGGATAACACCAATTAAAATAAAACAAAATTAAAGAGCTGTTTTATTCTCTAGTTTCTATATTTTTGAGAATTTCCTCTCCCATCGATAAGAATGCTTCAGGAACATTGTCCCCTGTTTTTGCAGATGTTTCTATAAAACCAATACAACCAGATTCTTCAGCATATTTCCTACCTTCCTCAGTAGAAACATCCCGTAGATCTTCTAGATCATTTTTATTCCCTACAAGCATCAACATAATTCGAGGACTTTCAGTTTTTGCTTCTTTAATCCAAGTTTTCAGATTCTCAAATGATTGTCTTCTTGTCATATCATATGTTACAAGAGCTCCAAGACTACCCTTGAAAAAAATCTGCCTCATAGCAGCAAAGCGGTCTTGTCCTGCTATATCCCAGAGCTGCAAGCAAATACGAGTATCCTTTATTGTTTCAAACCTAGAGTAAGGTTCCATCCCTATAGTCATAAGGTACCCTGCTTGAAATTTATTGTGTATAAACCTTTGAACTAAGCTTGTTTTACCTACTGCTCCATCTCCTAGGAGAAGAATCTTGAAAGTATACTTATAGCTTGCCATTTTAATCTTCTAAAAGTTCCTTGTTTTTATTGCTTATAATTATTTTGATATTTTTTGTTCATATTAATGTGTCACGTTAAAAACTTTAAAAAACCTAAAACTTTCTTCATTTCGAACACAATGCTGGACCCAAATAATATAGATTTCATAAAGTTAGGTTTTCACGCAGGTTTAGAAGTTCATCATCAAATTAAATCCGAAAGAAAGCTTTTTTGCAATTGTCCTCCTATCTTGGAAGAAGATCCAGAGAATATGGATTATAGTTTTCATCGCTATTTTCGCCCTGTTTTAGGAGAAATGGGTGATTTTGATCCAGGAATGTTAGTAGAATTTGAGAAAGGATATAAGGTAATTTACTTTGCATGCGAAAGAAATACCTGCACATATGAAATGGATGAGACACCTCCTTTCTTAGTAGATGATGATGCAGTTATGAAAGGGTTTATTCTCTCTGCTCTTTTCAATTGCTCAGCTTTTGCTGAGGAAATTGTGGTAAACAGAAAACAATATCTTGATGGTTCAATAACAACTGGTTTTCAAAGAACTTTCATATGTGGTAGAGATGGTTGGGTTCCAGTTAATGGAAAGAAAGTTCGAGTAACCAATGTTCATATTGAAGAAGATGCTGCTAGAAGGGTCAACTGGATAGATACAGCTAATAGAACTGTTTATTTCAATTTAGATCGCTTAGGAGTACCATTAACTGAAGTAATTACAGAATATACAGATGTTGATACTCCTGAGGAGTTAATAGAAACAGCAAGACAGATAGGTAGAGTTCTAAGACTCAGTGGTATCGGGTGTAGAGGTATAGGATCAGCTAGACAAGATGTTAACATTACAATTGCAGGTGGAGATCGAGTAGAGATAAAAGGTGTGCAAGATTTAGATATGTTTGATCTCTTATGTCGTAATGAAGTCGTGAGACAACATGCTCTATTAGAAATTAAAGATGAGATGCTAAAAAGAAATATAAAATCTGAGGATTTTGAACACACGTATGTTGATATTACTCATCTGTTTAGTTTTGATGAGAATATCAAAGTTTTTTCATCTATTTTCCCAAAAATGAAAGGTTTATTCAATTTTGAAGTTCAACCCAACAAAGATTTTGGTTTAGAAATATTTGAAAAAAGCATGTTAATAACAGGTGTCCCAAGAGAAAATCATTTTCATAGTGATGAATTTATTGAAGATTCAGTAAGACTTCGTTCAGATTATCCTTCTAGATTAGAAATTAATGATGATAAATACAAACAAATTTGTTCAATTATGAATCCGAATCCAGAAGATGCATTAATTGTTGTAAAAGGCTTAGAAAAAAAAGCTATTCATGCTCTTAAGAAAATAGTAGAAAGAGTGAAAGCAGCTCTTGAAGGAGTTCCTCAAGAAACAAGAAGATTAGTTCCCAATGGGAATTCTGAGTTTCTACGAGTTATACATGGAAAGGATAGGATTTATCCTGATACTGATACTCCCCCAATTGTCATTTCTTTGGAAAAAATAAATGAGTATACGAAGGATATTGGTAAGAAACCTTGGGAATTATTTGATGAATTGCATAAGAAATATAATTTCACACAAAATCAAGTAGACTTACTTATACGAGATGAGAAAGTAGATCGTTTTTATGATTATGTTAATCGTTTAAAGCTTCATGCTAATCTTGCTTACAGAATTCTTGTTGAATTACCAAGAGAAAAAAGAAGAAAGCAAGTTAATATTACAGATAAAATGTTAGATATGACAGCTAAAGCATTAGCTGATGGTGCAATATTTCAAACACATATTAGTGATTTCATAGAAATCCTGAACAGAAATCCTAAGATGGATACTCAGGAAATTGTAAAACAACTAGCAATTCCAAAAATACCAGAAAATGAACTAGACAATATTATCTTAAGTAAAATTAAGAGTTACGATGAAGAGAAACTAAAAACAGATGAATCATATTACAATCTTGCTTTACCAAAAATCATTGGAGTTATTCTTAAAGAGATTAATTATGCGGAGAAAGGGAAAGTGATTGCTGAGAAAATAGAATTACACCTTAAAGAGGAGGAGAAATAACATGAGTGATAAGAATATTAATGATCCTGAAGGGTATAGAGGAGCTTTGAGAAAAAGACTCATCAAAGAACAAATAAAAACTTGGAGTAAAGTTAGTGTTAAAAAAGGAAATGCAACATATGAAGGTCTTTTGCTTCCAAGAAGTCAACATACAGATGATGAATATATAACTCTCAAAGTAGATACTGGTTATAATCTAGGTGTTTTGATAGATGATGACACGATAATTGAGGAAGTAGGATTTCAAAAAGGGCATTATAAACTTCCGCATGTAGATGTTAAATATAAGAAAGAATTACCAGATGTTACACTACTAGGAACTGGAGGAACAGTAGCATCTAGATTGGATTATAGAACAGGAGCAGTTTTACCAGCTTTTACACCAGAAGAATTGTTCTCAGCTGTTCCAGAGTTGACATCCACTGTTAATTTGACACCAAAAACTTTGTATCAAATTCTTAGTGAAAATTTTAGACCTGAATACTGGGTAAAGACAGCAGAAGCTATAGGAAAAGAGATTGAAAGCGGTGTTGAAGGTATAATTATTGGACATGGAACAGATACAATGTGTGTAACAGGCTGCGCTTTGTCTTATTTCCTTCGTAATTTACCTGTTCCTGTGGTTCTTGTTGGAAGTCAAAGAAGTTCTGATAGACCTTCTTCGGATGGTCCAAGGAATATACTTTACGCAGCAAATTTAGCAGGATATGAAAATTTCGCTGAGGTTGTAATTTGTATGCATGGAATGCCTAGTGATAGCTACAACTTGATTCATCGCTCAACCAGGTGTAGAAAAATGCATTCTGCTAGACGCGATACTTTTCGAACGCTAAGTGATGTTCCACTAGGTAAAATAGATGATACAGGCACTACTTGGTTTAAAGATGATATTGCACCAAGAAAACCTTTGGAAGATTTCTACTTGGATGCAAAAATAGATTCACGAGTTGGGATGTTATACTTCTATCCTGGTATGAATCCTGATATGCTTGATGCGATGGTTGATATTGGTTATCATGGTGTAATTATAATTGGGACTGGACTTGCACATGTGGGAACAGATGTATACCCGGCATTAGAAAGGTGTCAAGATGAAGAAATTCCTGTAGTAATGGTCGTTGAACCTCTTTATGGATTTGTTCAGCTTCGTGTTTATGAAACAGGAAGAGATATGCTCGCAAGAGGTGTTATCGAAGGTGAAAATATGTTACCTTCAGCTGCTTATACAAAGCTAATATGGACTTTAGGTCACACACGTGACATTAATGAAGTAAAAAAAATAATGTTAACTCCTATTGCAGGTGAAATAACTTCAAGAGAAAGTCCTAGGGGTTTCATGTTAATGCAAGGAATTGAGCATGGAATTGATGCGATACTCAAAAATTTGTGATTTTATAGATTGAAAAAGATGAAAACAATGTTCATAAGTCACTACGACATTCGAGTGTTCTACAAATGTCCAATGTTACTTTACCTAAATAAACATGGACCTCAAGAAGAGAAAGAAATACACCCAATCATCAAAAAAAGACATAAAACCTCTATCCCTTCAATATCTCCTGAATTTGTTAAAACAGAACTAAAAAAAACGTTGAATTTAATCAAAAAAGGTGTTGATAATATAAACCAGAAATGGATGTTTTATAATCAGTTATCAACAAAAATTGATAAATTAAAGAAAATTGACGAAAATAGTGTTTTCGGTTCTTATGCATATGAGCCTGTTTTTACAAGGGGTAATATCCCCCTAAGAAAACCTCTAGTAATGGAAGGAGTTTTTACAGCTTATATTTGCTCTCAATTTCAAAATATTGACTTGAATTACTTTATTTTACAGAGAGAAAAAGAAAGGGAGAAATTTACATTTTCTGAAGAAATAGATACTTTACTTAGTGATCTTCCAAGAATTAAAAAAATATTAGAAGACGATATCGATATCTCACCAAATTACACCAGAGGTTGTAGAGTTTGTGAATGGAGAATCTATTGCAGAAATCTTGCAAAAGAAACATCTGATCTTACCTTGATAAGTGGGATAGGAAAACGAATAAAGAAAGAACTAAAAGCAATAGGTATCAACAATGTTAAAGATCTAGCAGAAGTTGATATTGCCAAAATCTCAAACGAAATTGCACATAAAAAAGAGCTAACATATTTCAAGCTTCAAGCAAAAGCTATCGTTGAGAAGAAAGTTATTGTAAGACAAAAAGTAGTCTTTCCAAAAAACAAAATTGAACTTTTTGTAGACATTGAAGGATCCTCCCATCACGATTTTATTTGGATAATCGGCTGTTTCATAAGAATTGAAGATAAAGTAGAATATAGATCATTTCTAGCAAACTCTCCAAAAGAAGAAAAAGAGATGATTGTTTCTTTCTTTAAATTTCTCTCTGAGTTTGAAGATGATTTTATTATCTATCACTGGTCTTCTGCGGAACCACAATATTTCAAACAACTTACAGAGAAATACAATCTTCAAGTAACTAATTTGTCTAAAATCTTAAAGAACTCATTTGATTTATTCCCAATTTTTAAAGAAAATATAATCTTGCCTTTGTATTCTTACACATTAAAAGAAGTTGCTAATTGGTTAGGCTTTCAATGGCATGATCCTTTATCTGATGGCGCCACAAGTATTGTTCTTTTTGACAAATGGTATATTGAAAAAAATAAAAAGGCACTCCAAAAAGCAATCTCATATAACTCAGACGACTGTAGAGCTCTGATTATCACAAAGGATTATCTTATTAAAAACCTCTCTGACTATTAAAATAATATATGCTCAATTCAAAAAGATTATTAGTAAGTATTCTTCCTTCCGTTTCAGATTATTATGTCAACTGGAAATGATAATAAATTCTATGGTGACTTGGGTATAATAGGTGGAGGAGTAGGAGGTTTAGGTGCTGCCATCATTGGAAGTTACAAAGGTCTCAAAGTAACTGTTTTTGAGGGTGGTCGTCTTGGGGGGATAGTTACAACACTGTATGCTCGAAAAATAGTCGAAAATTACCCAGGTGCTCCAAGTATTTTAGGAAAAAGATTGATTGATGAATTCGTAATTCAAGCTAGAGAAGTTCAAGCAGAAATTCTTAATGAACGAGTAACAAATGTTGAGAAAGAAGATGACATTATTACAGTTGTTACTAATGAAGGAAGATACAGCTTTAGAACTATAATAATTGCCACAGGATCTCAACCAGCAGAATTAGGAATACCAGGTGAAAGAAAATTCAAAATTAAAGACAGAGGTGTTTATAATTTTGTTACTGATCCTGATAGATTCAAAGGTAGTAATGTCTTGGTTGTTGGTGGTGGTGATACTGCAATTGATTCAGTTCATGAATTAGCTGGAGTAGCAAATGATATCTATCTAGTTCATCGAAGAGATAGCTTCAGAGGTGCTGAAACAAAAGTAGATTTAATTGTTAAAGATGATCTTGCAGAAATCGTCTATAGTCATGTAGTTGCTGGTCTTGAAGGTGATAAAACTTTAGAAAAAGCAATTCTTGAGGATGTAAACACTCACATGAAAAGAGAAATTGAAGTGGATAAATGTATCTTAGCAGTAGGGATGTCTACAAATCTTGATATATTTGAGGATCTCGGGGTTGCAACAGAAGGCAAATACATTAAAGTAGATAAAGAAATGAGATCCAACGTTGAAGGTGTATTCGCTATTGGTGATATTGCTACTCAATATCAATTGATAGTAATTGCTGTTGCTCAAGGTGCTATTGCTGCACACAATGCTTTTGGAATGATTAGAAAGCCTTATTGGTACAAAGAAGGAGAATGGCCAGTAGAACCTTGCTAATCTCTTTGCTTTTTCTCTTTTTTAAATTACATTATTATAATCTACAGTTCAAATAAAAGGAACAGTGTTAAAGCTATTGAGAAAGGTAGAGTAGTATTATCAATAAACTTGTAATTACAAGCCTCAACTATCATTCCGATTATACTAACAACCACAGCTTTCCACCAAAAACCTGTTGCATTTATCATGGAATTAAATCCAAAAGCTATTATTATACTCACAAAAATTCCAATAAGAACACAAAGTGATCCTTCCAAACTTCTTTCTTCAAAGATTTTGTATTTTATTCGCCCATATGGTCTTCCAATCATCTCCCCCATTCCATCTCCTAGACTTACAGAAAGTACTGCTGATGTGAAAATATACAATCTATCGTGAAAAACAAGAAATGTTATTAAAACAACAATTGCAGTAGAAAACGAGTTTATGATTAAAAGCCATTTCTTTTCTCCTTCACGTGTACATTCCTCATATATCCGTTGCACGAAATTAATTGGTGGTATCAAAGACAAAAGACCTATAGATCCTACTACTAGGAGTAGCACAACTATTACATCAAAAATATTAGAAAAGAAGTAAGGAATAAATGCTACATAGAAATGCAGGAACATGTGTCCTAATTTTCTCACTTGCCATTTCTTAAATTTCAACACTTTGAGAACAAAAATTAATGATAAAACTATAAGTGAAATAACAGTTGCAATTATTACGAAGAGCCAATCCACTTGTGTTGCGTCAAATTCCATTCCATCACTTTTACAAATCTTTGGGTTTACATAACAGCTCTTTTAATTTCATATCAAAGAAATTTTGGGAATGGGCTGGTTTTATTACCCAAGCAGTATCTGCATCTCTTCCCGATCCTGCTATGGCAATAATATCACTATCCATAGATATTACTCCAGCATCTGCTGCCATTATAACTATCTCTACACAAACCTTCGTTCCCTGACCTAGCATTCGAAAAGATTCTGCTACTAATTCTGAAACCATCCATGTTCCATGTTTCTTCCTAATAGCTCGATTAATTCCTGCTAAAGTATGAGTAGCAGTAACTATTTTCACTCCTTTATTCTTTATCTCTTGAAGTGTTTCTTCTGGAACTTCTAATTCCCCAGGGACTCTAAAGCCTGCTTGATGAGTAACAGCTATGATTTTTGCTTGACTAAAACTAGATGCTGCTTTGAGAGCTGTTTTTCCGGTAGTTGTAGCCACGACAATTTGATTTATATCCCCTTCCTTGAGTCTTTCTTTTACTATTGAAAAAACATCATCAGTGTAATCTCCTGGTTTATCAAAATGAAATACCATAACTAAATATTACTCATTTAATTTATAATATTTTGGCAACGTAATTTTTAATCAAAAAAACCACATCTAGAAAAAAAATTCTGTATTTTGCATCATTTTTATTTTTTTTCTCAAAAAAGTTTATAGATAACCATGAGATTATCGTGAATCGGCACTTATGAGTGTTCAATTTCAACTTGAGCAAGGAAAAGTGAATGCAATCAAGATTAGTGTGAGGAAGAGAATTTTAAACAAAGTTCAAACAGAGATAATAGATATCTTTACTAGTTGCGTCACAACCTCCATACCTAGTATAGAAAGAGAAACAATAAGAGCTATACTAATCTGTGCTACAAGGGATTGGGAGATGGAGAAAAAGCTTTTCTTGAACGATTTTAACTTCATGCATGTAAATGATAGAATAAGAGAATTCGATAAAATTTTCGAATTCTTCATTGAGAGACTCCAAGATTTATTATTAGAAGAGCTAACTAGTGATACAATAGATTTCTTACGAAAAGCTTCTCTTACTAATTATCGAGATTACTTGGGATCTGAAGGATATGTTGTAGACTACTATAGTTTCAACTAGAATTTTTTGCTGAGGAAACATTATATATTAGTTAATTTTCTTAAAACCTACTTCTAGGTGTTATTATGAAGAAAAAAGTCAGTATAGTTATTATCTTAATATCATTAATCGTATTTACTTGCATTTTCAATAACCAAGTTAATGCAGATGAAACAATAGATGTTCTTCTTGTTGGTTCAGACATAGAAACTGCTTTTCTGGAAAGAATTACTCTTGATCCGCTATTTTCCATAACTAATCAGAGCTATATAGGTACAGATTTTACAGGTGTAGATTGTCTCGTACTGCTGGATTATAATCCTACTTGGACTGAAATTTTGTTATTAAATACTTATGAGGAAGGTTTAGTGATATTCGTTGGAGAAAATCTTGCTAGTAATTCAAGCCTTTTAGTAAATCTAGGTTTCAGCTCATCTTCTTCTGCAAGCATTTATGATGATTATTCTTTACCTGTAATAACAGAGAATGGAAATAATCATTCTATAATAGAAGAAATTCAATGGAATTCCGTTCCTACTTTAGCAAACTATACTGATTTAGATTTAACTGGAGTAGCTTTGGTAGAAACAAGCTCTGATAGTGTTAATCCTGGTCTCCCCCTAATAACTTCTAATAATAATGGTAGAAGCATCGTAATGAATTTTTATCCATTAATGGACTTTAACACTGAATTTATTGAATGGCCATATTTCAATTATTTCCTATACTTATCAATGACTTCTACTTCTAATAATCCTGTTCTATCTTATGCTAAATGGAAATATTCACCCGTCCCACACGCTATTGAAACAACTATCTTGGGAGTTACTGTTTTATTAACACTTGCGATAACCTGTATGGGATTTATTTATGCTAGAAAATATTCAAAGAATAATCCCATAAAAAAAGAAGATCTTGAAGAGATAAGCAAGGAAATTAAAACAGATGAGAAATGGGAAGAAGTAGGAATGCATCGTCAACTTGGTGGATTCTTGCTTCAGTTATTTGTAGGTTTACTAATTATTTTACCAAATGTAGTTATGAGTGCTTTAGTATTCCCATTAATTATACTACCTAGCCCTCAAGCAGCAGGATTCTATGACTTTACTATAAGATTTTTTGAAGCACTTTGGTTATTCTTTGATTTTGGTACTTCAATAGTTCTAGTTAAGTTCTTTAGTGAACACAGAGTAAAGAAACCGCAACAAGCTGTTAAATATGTACAACTATTTGTCTGGTTCCAGATGCTATCTGGTATAGCGCAATTGTTTTTAATCTCATTTTTAGGTTCAATGATTTTTCCTCATACCTTCTTAGCTCATATGACTTGGATTTTTGTAACACATGCATTTTTCCAATGGCCTGCGTTTTTCCTAGTATTTATGTATCTTTTTCAAGCAATGAATAGAATAGATTATTATCAGATACTCAATATACTCCTTTATGGAGTATTAAATATTACATTACAATATGTAGTAATAGTAATCTTCCGATATACTCTAGGTAAAAATCCTATTTTTGGTGATGGTTTAGCAGGAGCGATTGGATACAGTATTGGTTTATATGTGATTCAAGTAACTTCTTTCTTCATTGGATTATGGATGTTCAAAAGGTTAGGCTTTTCCTTGAAATCAATTTTCAGGATTGATTTCTCGTGGGCTGAAGTTAAAGAATCTTTCAAATTTGGTCTGAAATGGATGATGGGAGCAATTTTACCTCCATTAGGTTGGTTTATTCAATTATACTTACTATCAGCCTTCTTACCTAACTATACTCAACAACAAGGATATTTCTCAATTGCTTGGAATTTCGCTATGATTGTAATGCTTGCGGGGCTTTTCGCACAAGGGATATTACCTGCAATATCTGAATCCTACCATGCAAAGAAGAAAGCTTTGACTCGATACTATACAGTCAGTTCCTTAAAGTGGAGTGCATATTTTGATTGGTATCTTGTTGCAGCTCTTGCTGCTGTTGGGTGGAGATTTATTCTAGGAGGGGCAGGTGCAGAATGGGCAGATGCTTCAATCTTGATAATTTGGTTCTTGTTCTTTCATTCAATAGGTTACTTCTCATGGTTAGGAGATTGGATGTTTGCTGGGTCTGATCGACCTGGCTGGGCTGCTATCAGTTGGGTGATAGAACAAGTCTTACGAGCCGTAATACTTGTAATTTGTATTCCAAGATATGCTTTCTTTAGTAAAACATTTAATTCTCCAATGGTAGCTATTATGTTCGCATATTTCCCAGCTCTAATAGTAAAAAACATATTCATGTGGTGGCAAATAAGAAGGAATGATTATTTCAAATTTAAGTGGAAAGATTTATTATGGCAAGGTGTTGCTGCACCTTTATTTGCTGCTGTATTACTGTTCGGGATCTTTGAAGGATTATTTAGATTGATTTGGCAAGGTGAGATTATTACATCAGTTGTAATATTACTTATTGGAACTTTATTTGGACTTTACATTTTTGCATTTTTGGCTAGTTGGTTTGGCGCTTTTGATGATAATACTCTTGAAGAATTGAAAAAAGCAACAGGTATGGCAAAAGGTTTTGGATTCATGGCTAAACCTTTGTACAAAGTTAGTGAATGGGCAGCAAAAATCTCATTTTTGCACAATAAATTTCCAATTTCAACATATGAAGAAGCATTAAAAGAAGCTTCTGCTTTAACAGAAGAAAAAACTAAATTAGTTATGTAAAAATCTCCATTACTTCTTTTTTGTTTTTATTGCTGATTTAATTGTCTCTTTAATCCATTCTTCAACATTGGAGTCTGCTAGAAGCTCATAACAGTATTCCCAATGTTCTCCCGCTATTAATCCCATTAAAGATATTTTCTTGAATTTTCTAGGTTTTTTTGGAGTAGCAGTAAAAAGAAAGAGTAATCTTGCTGCTTTATTTTTCATTTTTTTCTTATCAATAGAAAAATCCAATGGTATTTCTTCATCCTGCAAAGTAATAGCAACATCTTCTATATCTGTGTTAAGTGTTGCAAATTTGGTTAAAGCAAGAAGAGAATAATTTCTCACCCAATCTATTCTTGAAGATACTATGGCATGATTGTATAAAGAAGTTAAACATCCCTCTTTAATTAAATCATGAAGTGCTGTTCTTCTTGCTTCATCGCCTAAAGAAGGAGTAGTAACAATTCTGTCGTGTTTACTACAATTCATTAAGAAATAGTAACTCTACCTCTCAAATAAAGTTTCGTAAATAATGAATAAAGACAAAGATTTTTTATTAAGGTTGATGCTGGAGTTTTAATGGATTCAGTCACACATGGAAGCGTTTCAGTTCTCATAGGTTTGATTTTCTCTGTGTTTTATGATGGGATCCCTATTTGGTTGTTGATTTTGGTAATGTTTGTTTTTGGTGTATTGGTGGATTATGATCATTATTTCTACTACAAAAAGAAATTTCCTGAAAGTAGAATTTGGAATCTTCCTAAACTCATTAAAATTTACTTCAAAACGCTTGATGACAGGGATGAATTCATTTATCATACTTGGATTCAAGAACCATTTGGAGTGATTCTTGTAGGAGGTTTGAGTTACTTACTTTTTGGTTTCACAAATTACGCTCCTGTAGCAATTCTTGCTAGTAGTTGTTTTGCAGCTCATTATTTGGTAGACCTCCTTTCTGGAAAGATGAAGCCTTTAGCTCCATTTAATAATAAAATAACAATAGATTTGAAGATATTGCCCGCAAACTCATTTACTGCTGCAAGTATCTCACTTATTGCTTTTCTAGTTGGTTTACTAGTGTATATTCTAATTTGATGAAAAAACGAGAAAATTTAGGTTTTTCTCGCAAAATTTTTGTATTTATAGTTAAATGTACTGACAATGTCTGCTGAAATGGTCGGAAAAGTACCGTCTTGGATGGTGAAATTTTTACTTAACAAAGTCGTCAGAAGGAAAATGATACAATATAACACTGTTGTTTTACCTGAAGATGAG
>JBHLQZ010000024.1:0-13567 GCA_048883065.1 Candidatus Thorarchaeota archaeon
AATTTCTTCATAATTTCTTATTCACCCTTTATCTGTAATCACGTAGGAATAATTCTTCAATATATTTCTCGTTTAGGATTATTATAGTTGGACGACCATGAGGGCAAGTGAAAGGCTCATCTAATGCTAATAATTCAGAAATGAGTTTTTCTGCTTGATTTATTGTTATATGATCTCCCGCTTTTATAGATCTTCTGCAAGCAAATAATGATATTATCTCTTTGATAAAACTTAAGTCTTCAAAATCCAGCTCTTTCTTAATTTCAGAAACATGCTCTTTGAAGATATCAATAATATCTTTTGCAATATCATAAGAAATAGTTATTTTCATTATTGATGGAATAGTTCTAATTATTAGTTCATTTTTACCAAAGGTTTCTACTTCGAATCCAAATTTGTTTAATTCAGAAATGATTTCTTTTATAATTTCAAATTCAGATGGTTTTAGACCAATATTAACTGGAGAAAGGAGCTGTTGAATTTTAACACTCTTATTACGTAATTGATTTAAGTACTTAACATAATTTATCTTTTCATGAGCAGCATGTTGATCGCACAGAAACAATCCTTCTTGAGTTTCTGCTATTATGTATGTGTCTTTTAATATTCCAATGACTCTGATGTCTCTTGACTTTTCTTTTGGAGCAGGAATTTTTGCTCCCGATACTTTATCTATTGGCAGAAAATTCTCAATAACTTGAGTTTTGTTTGTTATTATTCGTGAAATTGGTTTGGTAGATGTATCCATCTTTGATATAAAAGATGGTTGAATTGTTGTTTTTTCACTAATTTTTCTTTTTTCTTGTGGTTTCAATTCTTGAAACAATGTAGGGTGAGCTTTTGTTTCAGTTATTCTTTCAAAGATTTTCAAACCACTTGCTTGTAGAGCTTCACCAACAGCAGTTTCTACTAACCTGAATATTTTGTTTTCCTGACTAAACTTAACTTCTCTTTTTGTAGGGTGAACATTAACATCTAGTTCGTCTAATGGAAGATCAAGAAATGTAAAAACAATTGGATATCTTCCATGGGGGACTGATGTCCCATAACCTTGAATAATTGAGTCATTAAGTATTTTATTAGAAATAGGTCGCCCATTTACAAAAGTGTACATATAATCTTTTGATTTTCGAGATAATTCTGGTTTGGTGATAAAACCTTTGATAGCGTATCCATTTTCTTGATTGTTTATAGCTAAACATCCTTTTGCAATATTTTTTCCAAAAATTTCAGTGATTTGAGTGATTAAATTTCCTTTTGGAGATGATATCACTGTTTTCCCATTGTGAGTAAGAGAAAAGGAGATATCTGGATATGCTAAAGCATATTTGGTTATAAATTCTGTAATGTGATTCATTTCTGTACTGGTTGATTTTAGGAATTTTCTTCTCACTGGTACATTAAAAAAAAGATTCTTAATCGTAATTCTAGTGCCTGAAGATGTGGAAATATTACTATCTGATTTAATTTCTCCTCCTTCTATTACTAAGTGTGTACCTAGATCTTGATTCTTCACTTTTGTTGTTATCTCAATCATTGCTATACTTACAATACTAGCTAAAGCTTCTCCTCGAAAACCTAATGAATTGATAGAGAACAAATCGTCTGCTTCTTTAATTTTGCTTGTTGAATATCGCTGTATTGCGAGTAAAACATCATCATGTGTCATTCCTAATCCATTATCAATTACTTCAATCAGTTTCTTCCCCCCCTCTTGTATGTTTATTGTTATTTCGGAACTACCAGCATCAATAGAATTTTCTACTAGCTCTTTAACAACAGACGCAGGACGTTCAATAACCTCTCCTGCTGCTATTTTATTGATTGTAAGTTTATCCAATTTGATAATTTTTGATTCCATGAAACCACAATCTGATGTCTTTTAACAACAATTAATCCTTAATGTTCTTTCCCATTTCTTTCAGTATTTTTTTACTTTTTCTAACAAGCTGATTTAGTATATTTAATGCTTCTACAGGAGCTATTTTTTCTATATTAATATTAGACAGATCTTTCATAATCTCTTCAGTTTTTTCAATGTATTGTGGCGATGTATCTTGTTTTTCTTTACTTTTTTCTTTCCTCATAGGCTCTAATATTGTTTCTTTATCAGAAGATTGCAGTTCTTTTTTTTCATCTTGATCATGAAGAATCGAAAGCATTTCATTTGCATCATCTATCACCTTCTCTGGTAATCCAGCTAAAGAAGCGACATGGATTCCAAAGCTCTCACTAATACCTCCTTCCTTGACTTTGTATAAGAAATGTATGTCACCATCAATGTTCTTAACTGAAACGTGATAATTCTTAACTCTAGGGAGCAGTTCTTCTAGTTCAATTAATTTGTGATAGTGAGTAGCAAAGAGTGTTCTAGGGCCGTTTTTACCGATATTATTATGCAAGAATTCCGTTATGGACCAAGCTATTGCCACACCATCAAATGTTGAAGTTCCTCTTCCTACTTCATCAAGTATTACTAAACTCTTCTCTGTTGCATTATTGAGGATATTCGCACATTCATACATTTCAACCATGAACGTCGAACGATGCTCCACTAGAACATCATGAGCTCCTATTCGAGTGAAAATTCTATCTGTTAAACCTATTTTAGCTTGCTTTGCAGGAATAAAACTGCCAATTTGTGCCATTAAAACAATTAATGCAACTTGTCGTAATATAGTTGATTTACCACCCATATTTGGACCAGTTATAATCAGAATTCTCTCCTTTTCCTTTTTTATAATTGTATCATTTGGAACAAAACTAGAATGTTCTAAAAGCTGTTCCACAACTGGATGGCGTCCATCTTTTATATCAATTATTTCATCTTCTGTTATCTCTGGTTTAACATAATTATAATATGCAGCATTTTGTGCAAACGTAGTAATCACATCTAATATTGCAGAATAAAATGCATTTTGCTGAATAGAACTAGCAAATTGTGCTATTTCATGTAGTATATCATTAAATAGTTGCTCTTCTAAAACAAGTATTTTTTCTTCTGCATTCAATATTTTTTCTTCATATTCCTTTAATTCTGGTGTAATGTATCTTTCAGCATTCACTAGCGTTTGCTTTCTTTCATATGCAGCTGGAACTTTGTTAGTTGATGCTTTTGGGACTTCTATATAGTATCCAAAAACTTTGTTGTAACGAACCTTTAGATTCTTTATACCTGTATTGGCTTTTTCTCTAGCCTCTAAAGTTGATAAAAATGATTTACCACTTCTTTGAATTGTTCTCAATTCATCTAATTCTTTATTATAACCATCCCTTATTACTCCCCCATCTTTAACAGATGTAGGAACCTCAGCTGCTATTCCTGTTTCAATAATGCTTGTTACTTCTTTCAATGGATTAAGTTTTTTTCTTATTTCTTTAAGAAGAACAGTTTTAAACTTTGATAAATTGTTCTTGATTTCGGGAATTAATTCAAGAGAATTTTTAAGAGCTAACAAATCTCTTGGATTGCTTCTTCCCAAACAAATTCGACTTGTTATCCTTTCCAAATCACTCATTTTACCTAGAATATCACGAAACTCTTCTCTTAGAATTATGTCCTCAAAAAGCTCTTCTGTTGCATCAAGTCTTCCTTGTATTGTTGCTGGATTTAAACTTGGTCGAAGAATCCACGAGATTAATAGCCGTGATCCAATTGGATTTTTTGTATTATCTAATATCTGTCGCAATGTTCCGTAGCTTGTCCTATCACGTAAATTTTCAATTAACTCCAAATTTCTTATGGTACTTGAATCAAGCGTCATAAATTCCTGGCTTTTTATTTGGCTAATTTTTGTGATATTTGGAAAATCTTCTCGTTTCTGTGTTTCCCTAATATATCTCAAAATAGCTCCTGCAGCACCGATGGAAGGTGTGTGTTCATCAACTCCAAAGCCTTCTAAGCTTAAGACATCAAAAGTTTCTCGTAGATCTTTCTTTCCTTGTTCAATATCAAAATAATAATCCTCTCTGTGAGTTATTGTGCAATTTTGTTCATCATGATAGAAATTTAAAAACTTCCATAAATCATTTTCAACTAAAATCTCTGATGGATTTAAGCGTGTCAATTCAACTTCTAATAAACCCAGAGCATTTTCGTTTTCAAAATCAGCAACTAAAAACTCTCCTGTTGATAAATCCAGTGCTGAAATTCCTAATATGGTTTCTTCTTTAGCTAATCCTACCAAATAATTATTTTGTCCTTTTCCAAGTGATTCTTGTAAAGTAATTGTTCCTCTTGTCACTAACTGAACTACACCTCGTTTAACCACTTTTTTCGCAGTTTTAGGATCTTCTAGTTGCTCTACAATAGCAACTTTATACCCATTTTGAACCATTTTTGCTATGTAAGAATCAACAGCATGATAAGGTACTCCTGCTAGAGGAATTTTTTTCTCACCAACTGGTTTAGCTGTTAGAGTTATATTCAAAACATCTGAAGCAATTTTTGCATCCTCATTAAAACATTCATAAAAATCCCCTGCTCTAAAGAAGAGTATATACTCAGGATTTTGATTCTTAATTTGTTGCCATTGTTGCATCATAGGTGTTAGTTTTGGTTTTAGCTTTCTATCGTCAAATCGCTTCATCTTATTCTCTCTTCTAAAATCCTTTCTAGTAATCTTCTCTTTTTCTTATATAAAAATCGTAAACATCTTTTGGTTGTTTCTTTAAGTCAGCAGCTCCAAATGAATAAATATTTGTAGGTTTATCTTCTGTTGCATCAAACCATCTGCCTTCTTCTTCTATTTTTACTAAAGAATTTATTATTTGTACACCAGCACTAGCACCAAGTCTATTAGCTCCTGCATTAACCAATCTAACTGCAGTTCTAGCATCTTTTATTCCGCCTGCTGCTTTAACTCCAAAATCATTACCAACAGTTTGTCTCATTAGAAGAACATGATCATAAAAAGCTCCCATAGGACCAAAACCAGTAGATGTTTTAACAAATTGAGCTCCTGAGTTTTTTACGATTTCACAAGCTTTAACTATTTGGTCGTCTGTTAAAAATCCTGTTTCTAATATAACCTTAACAGTATTCCCCTCTGCTGCTTTTACTACTGCTTGAATATCTTCACTAACTTCTCTATAGTTTTTATCTCTAAAACCACCTATATTCATAACCATATCAATTTCTTGAGCACCAAGATTAACTGCTTCTTTTGTTTCTAGAGCTTTGATTTCTGTTATATTGGCTCCAAGTGGAAATCCTACAACTGTGGCAACTTCAACATCTGTTCCTTTCAAAATCTTATAACAGAGAGAAACGTTTGTTGGGTTTACACAAACAGCTGCAAAATTATAGTCTATTGCCTCCTCACATAATTTGTTTATCTCGTTTTTTATTGTGAATGGCTTAAGATTAGTATGGTCTATCATGCTAGATAATTCTTCTACTGAAACCTTTTTTGAATACACAACCTATTTAGAAAGTAAAAATACAAAAACATTCCGACTCTTATGGGAAAAGGTACAAATAAAGAAAAAATAAAGCTTAAAAAAATCTTCTATGCCAAAATATTTAAAATTGTTCCTCCTCTTTCTGGACAAGACTACAAAAAATGAGGTTTTACTAATGCAAAAAACCAAAAACACATTATTACCTATGATTATACTTCTTGTTATTGGTATATCATTTCTACCTATGTTTGGTGTAATCAATGCAAATTCGAATTCAGATCTATATCCAGATCCACCAAGTGTAATGAATAATGCTCCTATATCTCCGTTTAACAATATTGAGCTTAATAGTATTGCAAACTACACTTATGGATTTAATGCGACAGCAAGTTTTAATAGATCAATTAATTTTGAACAATTTGGCGTAGTCACATTAATTGATTCAATTGAATTAAATGTTATTGGTAATGAATCTCTTGTTAGTTTAAATTATACCCTTCCAAATATCAATGTAGATAATATTACCTTTATTGGATTTCATGTAATAAATGAAACCTTTCAAGATATCTATCTCAAAAATGCTACACGTAATTATAATTACATTAAATCAGATGATTATACAACTTATATAATTCCATTTAATGTTGATAAATCAAGTATTGGAAAAGATGCGCACTATTATTTTGTTTCTTACATAGAATTTGCCACACCCTATTTTTATAAAATATTATCGGGTGAGCAACTTCTTCATTATAGGGAATTACTATATCCTCTAATTAATAATATCCCAGTAGTTGAAGGAGAAACAGAGGTAAATAAACAAGGAAATGATAATTTCGTTGACAATGAAGAATACACTGTAACTCCAAATAACGACACAGCAGATGTAATTTATGTTTCTCAAGCTGCATCAGGAGTATTAAAATGGACAAATATAACTAGAGCACCTTTTAATTACTCCCAATCTTATGAAGATGATTTGTTAATGAATATTTATACTCAATCAGTCAGTACTGGTGAAGCAGTAGAAGAAGCAACTAATGTAAAACTTTTCAAAGCATTAGAAGTTCGTAGAAAAATCGAGATTGACCCACTTGGTTTAATAAAAGTTACTGAAACCCAACATCTTGTTTTCTTAGGTCCCGAAAGACCAAGTGATTCCCCTTTGACAAGTATTAAGCTATTTGGCTTGAATGCTTTTGTAGTTATTCTTCCTCAAAATTCATCGGTCTTATCACTTAGCGACAAGCTTGGGCAATTGAACCTTTATGAACAACTTGACGACCAAGGGTACTTTGAAAGAGGATCATATAATATTCGAGATACTATCTTCCCAAATCATCAGGGTTTGATAATATTCCCACGTTATCCATTATTCCATGGGGATGAGATGACTTTTACAATAGTTTACAAAGTTCAAATGGAAACATTTCTTTCAAAAGAACAGGCATCAATTAGTTATAAACTAACACTCCCACCTTGTTCAATAATAAATTGGACTGTTGATAATCTATACTTAGATGTAGTATTACCAAAAGGTGCAGTCTATAAATCATACACTTACGAAAGTGCTGATCCCTACCAAATAATTCCACTCACAGGCTATGAAGTAAAATTCACTTTTAGTAGTTTAGGATTTAAAAGAATTTTACATTTCGAAACCACGAAATTCTCTGGAAGCGATAATTCTCCAATGATAATCTACTATAATTATTCTGGATTTAATATGTGGGTAACTTACTTCTTCCAAGTAATTTCCGTCGGAGTAATTTTTGCTATTTATTTAGGAATAAGGTGGTCGACAAAAACTGCCAAAGAATATGTGTTGGAGGAAGAAAAGGAATTCATTCCTGTAGATGAAATCGAAGAGTTTGTTAAGCAATATGAAGAAGTCCTATCACTTAAAGAGAGAATTAGAGAGACAAGAGCAAAGATTGCTGCTAAGAAACTGAAAGCAAAAGAAGGAAAAGATCTAAGAACAAAACTTGAAAAGAGGTTACGCTCTGAAGAAGAATCATTAAAAATCACAAAAGAAAATCTTGTGAAACATGGCGGACGATACAAGGATTCAGTTCAGAAAATTGAAATCTCTGAAAGAAAACTCTTTGAAGAAAGAAGAAATCTGAGAGCTTTACAGCAAGAATATCGTGTCAAGAAAAGTATGACTAAAGAGTCATACATAAAGTTATTCAGAGAAAGACAACAAACTATTGAAAAATTAAAGAATGAAATAGATGCTGTTCTTGTAACCTTAAGAATGCTTTTGGAACCTTAATAGGTGCTTCTTTTTTTTCCCTTTTTTAAAATTTCAACGTTGTAAATCTAAAAATGTTTATAAAAACTTGAACGTATTTTTCATAAAAAATCTCATGTGTGAAAACATGCATCTTGGAAGTGTAACGACGAGTGCTGAAGTTATAAAAAAGGAAGTACCGGGATTATCCGATGTAGCAAAAGAACTCGTACAAGTTTTGAAAAAAGGACGGTTCTTACTAAGCACATTATTCGATGTTTGTCACAAAGAGGGATTAAATTTAGATTTGAGCTTAGAAGAACAAAATGAAATCTCTTTGAAAATAGCATTGGTATCAGATCCTGATCAAGTTTTTCAACATGCAAGAGTAGTACAACTAGTTTTTCAGCTTAACTATTTCTCTAAATGTTATAAAAAAGCTTTAGAGTTTGGAAAACTTCCTAAAATGATTGAGAAAGAAACAAAGACAATATTAGATAAAATCGAAAATTTTCGTATAATGATTGAGAAAGAGTATGTTAAAAACATATAAACTAAATTAATAAAGTAGAAACCCAATTAATGTTTTAAGAAGAAAATTATGTTTTAATTAAATGAAGAAGGATTCAAAATGTTTAATGATAAAGAAAAGGAGAAATACAATAGACAAATAATTATTACAAATTTCAGTTTAGATGGTCAAGAGAAGCTAAAAACTAGCAAAGTTCTAGTTATAGGTTTAGGTGGTTTAGGTTCAAGTGCTGCATATTATCTTGCTTGCGCAGGAATAGGGTATTTAGGGATACTAGATAAAGATAAAGTAGAACTATCTAATCTGAATAGACAAATTCTTCATCAAGAGACAAATATAGGAGAATCTAAAACTAGGTCTGCTTCGCAGAAATTATCTAAATTAAATCAAGATATCAAAATTAAAGAATACAATGTTAATCTTAATGCTGATAATTCAGAAAAAATCTTATCGAATTTTGATTTTATTGTAGAAGCAAGCGATAACTTTGAAACTAAATTTCTGGTAAATGATATTTGTGTTAAACTTGGGATTCCATTTGTTATTGGAGGAGTATATCAATTTGAAGGACAAATGATGACTGTAGTACCTGGAAAAACAGCTTGCTATAGATGCATATCAAAAGAAATTCCAGAAATTGGTTCATATCCAACAACAAGTGAAGGGGGAGTCATAGGTACAATAGCGGGTTTGTTTGGTATTATCGAAGCAAACGAAGCTATAAAATATCTAGTCTTTAAAGACATAGAACAGTTGTTATCAAATAAAATGCTGTATATCGATATGAAATATAATACATTTGAAATATTTAAAATAGAAAAAGATGACCGATGTATAACATGCTCTTAATTTCTTAATATTTTGATTGCTTATCTAACAAACAAAAATTAACATAAAAAAAAATTTTTAACATGTTTCGTAGCAGTATGAACAGATGAGTGTAGAATTGGATGATGAGGAAAGCAGTTTTTATGATCCTTATAGAACTGCTCCTTTTAGAAGGTTAATTGGCCACCATTTATTAGATTCTAGCAGTTTCAAGGGGATGACAACTTCTTATTTAATAATACTTCCTCTAATCATAGTATTCGTCTTAACAGGAATAAAGGTTGGCAATTTCTTTTTATTATTCAGCAAAATAGAATTTAATCCAGCAATCGAAAGCGAAGTGGCAAGTGTAAAAGAAAGTTTTCTTGTTGGAATTCTATCATCTACTGCACCTCAAATACTCATATGGGCAACGATTTTATACGGTTTACTAAGATACTTGGGAGGAAAAGGGAGCTATCTGAAATCACTCTCTATTTACTGTATTTCACAGATTCCTGTAGTTATTGGAGCATTAGTATTATTGGCAATCGCCGCAACTCAACCAGAAGTTGTAATCCAAACTGATGTTGCTGATTTTAATATCTTTGAAGCTTTTAATACTGCAACATGGGGGTATAAAATTGCTGATACAATACTTATTCCAACAACGTTTCTGTACTCACATATAATGATTGCAATTGGTTTAAGCATTGAACACGAAACTCCTAAATCTATTGGTTTTTTTGTCAGTGGGATGGCTTATATTGCTGTGATGCTATTTTACTTCTTAATTTAAGATAGAAGTAAACTTTATTATTTCTTATTACCTTCAAAGATTTATGAATGAAGATAGGAATTATTTTGCGCACTCTTCAGCGTTCATAGAAGATAACGTTACAATAGGAGATAATACTAAAGTTTGGCATCAAGTTCAAATAAGAACAGGAGCAAAGATTGGTAAAAATTGCATCTTTGGCAAATCTGTCTTTATAGATACTAATGTCTCGATAGGGAATAATGTAAAAGTGCAAAATTTTGTTTCAATATATCAAGGCGTTACTATTGAGGATAATGTTTTTGTTGGTCCTCATGTATGTTTTACTAATGATCTTCTACCTCGAGCTACAAATCAGGATTGGGAATTAATTAAAACCTTAATAAAAAAAGGTGCTTCCATTGGGGCAAATTCTACGATAATTTGTGGTCTTACGGTAGGAGAATACTCAATGATAGGTGCAGGAAGTTTAGTATCTAAAGATGTTCCTTCTTTTGCACTTGTCTTTGGTAATCCGGCACGACTTAATGGTTATGTTTGTTACTGTGGAAATATTGTTGAGAAAACAACCAGTATCTTACCTGAAGGAACAAAGCTCTCGTGCAAAAAATGTAAAAAGGAAATCATTCTTTGATTTTTTTTGTTTAAAAAATTCAAATATTTTTCTTCTGTCTCTGATTTTTTTGTTTTTTGTCGAAACTTGGGTAAACCTTAAATAGAGAATCATCGAGCGAGGGTACAACACAAAATTCTATACAAGCAATTGTGTTACAAATGTATAAATGTGACAAAACTTATAGCTTTAATTGATTCAATATAGGATTTTGTCCTTGGGGTGAATATATGAATCTAATCTCAATCAGACTACCGAGTGAATTTGTCGAAATACTTGACGAAATGGTTCTGCAGGGGAAATATGCATCTAGATCAGAGGCAATAAGACTTGCTTTAAGGGATTTTTACAGAGAACATTACGCTACTAAGCAATCTACAGATTTCAAGTTTCCAAACGTTGATTTTGCATACAATAACATAATTTTCGAAGATGACTAAAACTTAGAAAAATCAATTTCCTCCAACCTTTTTTTGTCTTCGAAATAACGTTAGATTTAACAAAGGGAGAGAGAATCATATGAAAATTATTACAATCCAATTTAAATTAATACAATAAAATAAATCTGGTGTAAGCGTTGAATAAAAAAGAATTAGATGATGCTCCTGAGGTTCTTGATTCTACTAAATTAAAAAAAGAACAAAAAGAAGAATCTGATTCTTTTTTGCATCAACTAAAAGAAAAAACCATTACATTCAGTTCAAAAACAAAAGAAAAATATGACGAATTTATAAATTATATCTCTCCAGTAACCACTATACTAAGAAAAAGATTCTTAAGATATAGCGTTTCATTTATTTTAATTGGTTTTGTCATTTATTTCTATATCTTGTTTGAAAAATATAGACAATTTGAATATGCAACGATTTTCGTCAATTCACAGATTTCTGTGAGTTTACTTGTTCCACTAGCTTTGGTTTTTGCTTTCATTGCACTTTTTTATCTAACATGGGGTGACACTTTCTTCAGAAAGTACAGATCACCTGGACTTTACATGATTTTATTAACTGCTATTTTTTACACCTTGATTTATTCAGGATTAGATGAGTATCTCTTCAAATTATCTATAGCAGAATGGTTAACAAAACTAACAGGTTCAGCTACTGCAGGATTAGCAAATTTATTTGGTTTAAATGTTCTAAGTGCTAATTGGGATGAAAATATAGGGATGACATTACTAACTTTTAACAGTCCTAACGGAATAAAAAGCATAGGTGTAGATGCTAGATGCAGCGGTATTCACTCTCTTACTATTTTTCTAGCAATTTTTCTACTTATGCTGTTTGAAGCAAGAAAAAGATTGAAATGGAATTATAGAACTGCATTAGTTGCTTTAATTGGGATAGTGGGAACCTATATTGTAAATCTGATGCGTGTATTGATTATAATTGTTATATTTTACTTCAAAGATTGGTCGATTGCTGGACCAATACATGATTATCTTGGATATGCTTTTCTAATTCTTTGGGTTCCAATCTTCTGGTTGTTTATTCTTCCAATTGGGGAAAAGAAGAAACCAAAAAAACCAGATGAAGCGTCTTCTCCTGAAATCACAGAAAAAGAAGTTTAAAATCTATTAAACGAGCTTATGTTAGTTAGTTAATATGTTTTCATATACTCTTTTAGTTAACATTGTAGTGTTTTTCCAAGTATATTTTTCAGCAACTGGTCTTGACTTACTTCTAATTTTATCTAAAGTATCTTGACTATTATAAAGCTCAATTATTTTATCTACAATGTCTTTTACGTTTCTAGTGGTTGTAATGAAAGTATTGTTGTGTTCAAAAGTGATAGCTTCATTTGTTGTAAGTACTGGCGTTTGACAAGCCAGCGCTTCTAGAAGTGTTAGATTCATACCTTCGTGACTTGAAGGTAATAGAAAAATGTCTAGGGAACTAAAAAAAGAATTCTTCTTTTGTATGTCATAAATATAGCCAAAATCTATGATATTTTTACTCAATCCATAATCTTGAATTAATTGAATGATTTCTCCTTTTGTGTTTAAATCATCACCGGCAGTTAATAGTTTAACATTTGGAATCTCTTTTTTTACTTTCTTTAATATAGGAAGAAGCAATTTTGTTCCTTTTCCTATTGTCATTCTTCCCAAAAAACCTAGTATAAATTCATCTTTCTTTTTATCGTATATCTTTTCATCCGTTTTGTAGTGTGTATCAATATCTACTCCATTAGGGATAGTAGTTATTTTATCAGAGTCTATAGAATACTTCTCAATTAATTCTTGTTTTATAGCATCACTTACTGCTATGAGATGTTTTGCTCTTTTTAGAAGTTGAGTTTCTTTTTTTTTCAAGAGTTTATACAACAATACAACTCGTTTTTCAACCCAAGTTAAAGATTGAAAAGGCATACCAATTGTTCCCATTTTTTCTCTACTGAAGGTTGTATGAATTGTTTCAACAATTGGGTAATCCTCTTTAATCCCAAGTGTAGAAAGCATATTCATATTTCCGTGCACAATAGTAGGATTTATTTGATTAATTAGTGCTCTGGACTTTTTCCAGTAATTTTTGGAGTAAAAATATTTTGAAGATGATGTTCTTATCAATTTTAGTGTATCTAATTCAGAAGATACTTCAGCTTGATTCTTCTTTAGGGCTGAAATTACATGCGCTTTCCATTCTTTTTCTTTGTTATACTCTTTAGCTAAATTATAACAATAAATCCATGTAGCTCCTCTTCTGTATTCTTGTGTCATGAGACATACAGATTTGTCATCCATGGTTTACTCACTTTGTTAATTCTGAATATCTTATTATTGGTAGTTCTTTTATTTTTTCATAGAAATTATTATGGGTTGATGGATTCATATCTAGTTTGTATGTCAATTGACATATTTCATGTAACATCTTCTCTAATCTAATAGGTTCAAAAACAGAATGGATATACATACAAACATAATTTACTTCTTGATCTACATATCTTTCGAACGTCTTCTCAAATGTGTTTTTGATTTGATCTATAGATCTTCCCTTTAAAAGAAGCTCTTCAATAGTTGGTTCTGTGACCGTTAATTGTGTAATATTATAAGAATCTGATTTCTTTTCTGACTTATCTATTTCTAAATTGAATGGTTGCATTTTATAAAAATCAGAAGAGAAAAGAAAACCTATTTTTTTTAACAATCTAAAATAATGATTGTTTGTTTGAAAATTAGGTGATGCATTTGCAGTTGGTTTT
>JBHLQZ010000025.1:0-13215 GCA_048883065.1 Candidatus Thorarchaeota archaeon
TAGGAGATTCTAATAACAACTTCTTGAAATCAAGATGATTATTACTCATTTTCTTTGTTTTTTCCCAGAAATCATCTTTGTTTAAAATACTGAACTTCATTTTCTCTGCAAGTTTCTCTGCAATTAGCACAGCTGTAAGCCAATCCTCCACAACATATTCATTCTCATCCATGAAGTATCCTGAAGGAATTATGTATATGTTACATTTCTTATTGCGAATATTTCTGGAGATTTCTATTGATAAACTAGATAGATTTACTAGTGCTCCAGCATAAACATTTTTTCTTGAGTGTAACAATAAGAATGTTTTTGCTCCACTTGTAGATGTAAAAATAATTTCTTTGTTTTTGAAGTTAGAATCATAAAAAACTGAAGGAGTGTTTCCATAATCAAAATCCTTAATTTTGAAACCCCCTTTCTCTCCAACAAGAAGACTTTTAGGAAATTTAGTTGAATGCAATTCTTTTGCTTGTTCTTCATTCTGAACAACATATATCTTTCTTACACCAGCGTTTTTCAATGTTAATAGAGAAGTAGTAGCTCTAAAAGTATCAATCACAATAAAAATATCATTCTTGTTTATTTCTAATTTCTTGATTTGAGACGGTTTTAAAACTCGTATCGACATACACTATCAACTCCCTTTATGTAATTTTAATAATTTAGCTATCTATCCAAAAAACTATATTCATTGTTGCTAATCATATGATGAATTCGAAAAGATAAAAGTGTGAATAGATATCAATTATTGAATGGCAGGATGGTCTAGTTTGGAAGGATTTTTGCTTCGGGAGCAAAGGATCCAGGGTTCAAATCCCTGTCCTGCCACCATTTAAACTAACTGGGGTCTACACATTTTTTATAGACTCCACGTGTATAAGTAACCATGTTTGGATATTTTTTATCCTTCCATTCTTCATTTATATGAACTGCCACTACTTCACCTAAGAACAAATCATGTGTCCCTAATTCTATTATCTGATTAAGTTTACACTCAATGCTAACAGGACATTCTTTGATAAATGGAGTTTTTACTTCTTGACTTTTCATCTTTGTGAAATTACACTCATCCCATTTGTTTGTATCTAAACCAGATTTTGTGCCACAGAGCTCAACAGAGTCTAGCATTTCAGAAGTTGGGATATTTATTACAAATTCCTTTGATTTCTCTATTAGATTGTATGAAAACCTGTTTTTTCTTATAGATATACCAACTATTGGAGGACTTGAGCACATAGTTCCACCCCAAGCTAAAGTTATTATCGATTCTTTCTCCTCATGAGATGCTGATACAAGCATTACTGGGTTGGGGTAGAGAGCTGATGTAATATTAGTTATTATTTTTTCCATTTTATGCTTCACCTAATTTTTCTGTTGATTTCATTAGAGCACCTATATTTGAAGGTGTAAAAAAACCATCAAAATCACCGAATCTTTGAATGTATTCTATTATGTGATTTGCAGTTTGAGTAGGCATTGTAAATATCTGCTTTATACCTTGCTCTTCACTACCAATTATTTCATCTGTAGTGAACTTTATTCCTCGTTTTTTCTGAATTTCTACAACTTTTTCTATATCTCTCACTAGATAGGCTAAATGGTGAATTCTTCCACCATATTTTCTTACATATTTCTCAACTATTGAATCTTCATCTAAGCCTTCACTTACAACAACTACAGGTAAAGTTTCATCAAGTTTAATACAACTTGTGATTGCATTCATAGAGAGAACTTTGAAAGACTTGAATTCATGGTAAGGGACAGCGTTTGCTAATTCAACCATAGCTTTAATTCTTTCACCCTTTTTTACTCTATATGCTATGTGATCGAGTTTAATTATTAAATCATCCAATCCGATTTTTGTCATCTCATCTTTTATTTCTGATAAGTTGGATATCATTTCAATAACACCTTTTAATTATTATAATTTTGAAAAAAACTTCAATAAAACTTTATTGTAATTTCAAAAATAGTTATTTAATTCTAGAGACTTCAACATGTTTTTAATTTGAATTGTTTAGTTCATATTTAGTACAATGAATATCAAAGAAATAATAGAAGAGTTCGAAAATCTTTATGATCCAACAAGTATAGAAGGTATGAAAAGGGGAGGAATTGATCCAGAAAAAGCTTATGGTATAAAGATTCCAGTTCTTAGAAAAATGGCTAAGAAGATTAGGAAAAACCGAGATTTAGCACAGCAACTTTGGGAACTAGGTTATAGAGAAACAATGATTCTAGCAGGGATGATTGATGATCCAGTTCAGGTTACTGAAAAACAGATGGACAATTGGATTTCATCTCCCTACTTTTCCTATTGGGAAATCGTTGACCAAACATGTATGAATTTGTTTTATCTTACAGAAAATGCGTACAAAAAAGCTATTGAGTGGAGTACTAGAGAAGGAGAATTTGAGAAAAGAGCTTCATTTGCTTTGATTGCGGTTTTAGCATGGAAAGACAAGACTGCAACTGATTCTAGATTTGAAGATTTCTTTCCCATAATTAAAAGAGAATCAATTGATAATAGAAACAATGTTAAAAAAGCTGTAAATTGGGCATTAAGACAAATTGGTAAAAGAAACTTATATCTTAATTCAAAAGCACTCAAAGTAGCAAGGGAAATTCTAGAGATAGACTCTAAAAGCTCAAATTGGATAGCAAGAGATGCGATAAAAGAGTTAGAAAGCGAAGCGATTCAGGAAAGACTAAAACAGCAAGAATAGTTTCTGATTATTTTTCTCCCTTCATTATTTTCTGTGTCTTTTCTTTAACTTCTTCCAATTCACTTATTTTCTCTTTTAAGACTTTTATCAGCTGTTCATTATCAAAGGCTTCCAACCTTCCACCACAGTGTTCGCATTCGAAATTATTATCCATCGCTTCTTGAAAGATTACTCTAGGACATTCAGGATTATTGCATGTAAAGAACATGTTGTTTTCTTCATAATCTAATCTAGAGTTTAATTTCTCTAAGACTTCCTGCTGTTTTTTTTCTACAAATAAATCTATTCTTTCAGGATGTAGGGTCCAAAAGTATACAAACCATCCTGTAGACTTATCCCTGATTCTTCTAAAAGTTGCTAGTTGGAGATCATATAACTTATACAATGATTTTCTTACTTGATTTAGTCTCATATCAAGTTTTTCAGATATTTCCTCATCTGTTGTTTCTCCATCTGCATTGAGTAAAACCAACGTTACTTGTTTAACTTCCTCTCCCGCTATATCATCTACAACTTCAATTAATGTTTGTCTTTGTCTCTCAGAAATGTTAATATTTGATGCTATTTTAGAAGAATTTGCATCTTTTTTGTTCCCTTTTTTATCAACTTCATCCCTAGACATCGACAATATCACATTAACGATTTTTGAATATAACCTAACAAAATGTCATATATTTAAAGCTTCTTTAACTTTCTCTTCTAGAGAAAAAATTAGTTCTAGAAACCTAAAATTACAATTCAGTCTATATCACTTGAAGAGATATAAGTCAAGTATCATCAGAAATACAAATAAAGTAGGATATATTCTTATTCAACAATGAAATTAATTAAACAAAAAACAGATCAAGCTGTTGAAATCCTAAATGAATTGAATATTGATTTATGGTTAACTTATGTTAGGAAAACATCAGAAATTCATGATCCCAGCTTATATTTTTTGCTTGAGGAAACATGGCTTACTTGGCAAACTGTATTTCTTATAAGTAGAGATGGAAAAAAAATCGTCATTTGTGGCAGATATGATGTACCAAATTTAGAATGCTTAGGAATTTATGACACAATAATCGGATATGATGAAAGCATTAAAAGCGATTTATTAAAAGTATTAGAAGAGCTCAATCCAAGCTCTATTGCCATTAATTTCGCAGAAGACAACGTGGCAGCAGATGGTCTTACACATGGTATGTGGATAAGATTAAACAAAATGCTAGAAAACACACCTTACAAAGATAGATTAATTTCTTCTGACAGGCTTCTTGCAGCATTAAGGGGAAGAAAAACGCTTACAGAAGTTGAAAGAATAAAAAAAGCTGTTGAAATAAGTGAAAGAGGTCATAAAAAATTAGCAAATTCAGTAAAACTAGGGATGAATGAAAAAGATTTAGAAAAAATATTACTAGATTTTGCTCAAGAGAATAATGTTACAGTTTCTTATCCACCATTAATTAACATAGGATCAGAAACAACTATTGGTCATGGAAAAGGATCCGCAGAAATTGTGTTGAAACCAGGTGATTTAATCAATATTGATTTTGGTGTTTTTTATGAGGGCTATGCTTCTGACATACAAAGATTAAATTATGTTCTAAGAGAAAATGAAGAACAACCACCTGAAGAGATACAAAAGGCATTTAGAAAAGTAATTGAAGCAATTTCTACTGGAGCAGAAAAACTCAAACCAGGAATACAAGGTTGGGAAGTTGATTTTGCAGCAAGAAAAATTATAACAGATGCAGGATATGAGGAATTTAAGCACGCTTTAGGACATCAGGTAGGAAGAAATGTTCATGATGGAGGTTGTCTACTTGGACCAAAGTGGGAGAAATACGGTCAATCGGTTATGCATAAGGTTGAAGAAGGTCAAGTTTTTACATTAGAGCTACATGTCTTCGTAGAAAATCATGGTTTTTGCAGTATTGAAGAAGACGTGATTGTAACTAAGGATGGCTGTGAATTTCTTTCGAAAAGACAAGTTGAGCTTCCTCTACTGAAATTATAGAATGAGAAAGAAAAGATTAAAAAGAAAACAAAGATATCTCAAGTGCCACAAAATTCATCTCGGCGGGGATAGCCAAGTGGCCAACGGCGTCCGGCTCAAGATTGGGATTAATTCCTTAAAATAAGGGTTAGATGAGGAACCGGATCCTTAGTGGTTCGGGAGTTCGAATCTCCCTCCCCGCACCATTTTCAAATAATTCTTTTTCCCAATTATCAAAAGACATTTAAATTCCAGCTTTGTTTCTAAAATCATGTCTAAAGTACCTTATCCAACTACAAATTTCCTAAAGGTAAAATGTGCAAATTGTAAAAATGAACAAATTGTGTTTGATTCTGTAAAAACCTTGGTAAAATGCAATGTTTGCGATTCTGATTTAGCTATTCCTAGAGGGGGAAAAGCTAAAATTTTAGGAGAAATTTTAGAAGTTCTTCCTTAAACAGTTTAATCATCTATTTTTATATCTTCAGCAATAGATTGCTTTACTAAACCTATTGCATTGACTTTTGGAAGGAAACAAACATCATCTGGTTCGAAGGGACCATAGATTTTGCCATCCCAACCTTGTATTTCTTGCTTTGTAGCTTTTAGAAATCTTATTGCAACTAATTCAACTTCTTTCTCTTCTTTTTCCTCAATTTGTACTCCTAGTATCTCTTGAATGTCTGTATATGCTACATCTTTTGGAGAGAAAATCTCTTTTAGATAAATTTCATATACCTGTTTCATTCTGTCATGAAAATTCAATTCTTCCCTCGCTAAATTGACACTTATCTCTTCTTGGTTTATTACTTTTTTAATAATCTTGTTTGTTCTGATTTTGATAAGATCATTAATAACATATTGAATTCGTTCAAGTCTTTTCTCAAGTACTTTTTTAGTAATAGGATTTAAGGCTTGTTCAGCTGCCTTTGTACGTTCTTTCAGAAAATCTCTCATTGATCCATAAAATGGATCAATCATGGGAGTTATTTCCTCTTTTTCCCTTTCTTCTTTCCATTTATTGTGAATTTTGTCGAACATACTTTTCTCATAATCCTATTCTCTAATTCTTCAATATGGAAATTACTTCCACTTGCTAGGATCCTATTCTATTTCCTCGCTTTCCTCAATTCTTGGAGCTACAAAATAGATTAGATGTCCTTTATCTTCAATTTCGTATTCTATTCGGATAGGCTGTGCCTGATTGAAAGACATCCTAACACTATCAGAAGACCTTATACCTTTTAGGAAATTGGAAAGGAAATCTAAAGCATAAACAGCATCAGAGCCTTCAGGATCAACTGAATATCCTTCATTATCTAAGATATCGTCACTTTCAGGATCTATAAAAGTCTCCATTTCTTTTGTATCGCTTTCAGCACCGAATAGGATTCCTTCATTGCTGGTTTTAATCCTTAAGTAATCGCTTACCATTTCAGCATCTTTTAAAACTTGCTGAATAAAAGAAGCTTTAACTTCGAATTTATTTGCAAAATCGAAGTGTATTGAATCAGGTATATTCCCTTCTTCTGGTATTTTTATAAGTGATAAAGCAAATTTCCTTTTTTGTTTTTGCCCTGTAAACTCAACAACAAACCTCTTTGTTTCATCATTTAGTAACATTGTTAGTTTTTCACTTGCACTTGCAGTTTTGAGTATAGAATTTAAGGTTTCTAGACTTAATCCAATATTTGTTTCATCATCAAGATTATATTTCTCAAATGCTTCTTTTTTCATAAAAAAATCAATCATAGAGATATGTGATGCATCAAATGCTTTTATTTTAATACCTTCTTTATCAACTATTATACTACTTTCTGTAACTATTGAACTGATAATGGAACAAATATTTGCCATTAATTTTGCGTCTTCTAAAACCATCTCAAAAGCCAATTTATTTCACCTATTCTCCTTTTTTTTCTAAAGTTGGATGCTTAATAATTCCAACTATTTGTTCTCTTTTATTCTTTTTTTATTTCAATATATAAGGAAATCGACTAGTTAAGTTATTATTAAATATGTTTTCTTAAGGATTGTTCTAACTCTCTTACTTTGTAGTATGTTTCAGGATCAAAGTCGGTTAGTTTTTGAATAAATATCGCGTTAATTGTCTTCTTCTTTTCAGCATCTATTTCTATAATACCAAAAATACGTAAATATATTTCTTCTTTAATTTCTTCTTCAAAAGAAGAAGGGATAAATACTTCTATTTCTTCAGAACCATCAGAGATTAAAATGGATTCTTTTTTCAAACTTAAAACTTTTCCAAGAACTTGATATTTTCCAGGTTTTGAAATTTCTACTATATGCGATTCTACAAATGAATTTGTCTTTGAGAAAGAATTATCCCCAGAATTTTTAATATTTGAATTTTGCTCACTCATTTTCGCTAATTTCCTCTTAGTCATATTCTCGCCAAGTTTCACTACACACAGTGCATCTGAAGAATCTTGTGGGTGATTCATCAGCACTTCTGGTTTGAATCATCCAAAAATTAACTGGTTGATTTTTTTTGCATTTCGGGCAATAAAGATCTTTTATTGGCTTGGTTTTGTCAATATCTTCTTCTTCCATTACAACTGTCATTTCTCTTACAAGATCATGTTCAATCTTTTCTGTAAAAGTGACTTTCTCGTTTTCTTCCAGATTTCTTTTATAACCGCACTTTAGACACATCAAGAAAGTTTTTCCTGATTTGTCTTTTTCGGTTTGTAAAAGTTTTCCACATTCAGGGCAAAAATCCACAATAATCACCTTATTATTCTCAAGTTCTTTCTTAACTAGCTTATATTCTTGTTCTTTTACTCTCATAGAAAAATCTTTTTGAATTTGTCTTTTTTTAGGAAAAACAATAAGGGTGAATTGAAATGGCTACTTGTGAAATGTGTGGAAACGAAATTTTTTCTAAGCCAATCAATATCGAAATCGAAGGAGCGATACTTGCGGTTTGTCCTTCTTGCGCAAAACATGGCAAGAAAGTCACACCAAAAACAACCAAAAGACCTCAGATATCATCAAGACAACCTTACCAACAAAAAACATCTGTACAAAGAAAAACACCAATAAGAGGTACTAAATCATTTGATTCTGGAGCAGACAACGAATTAGTTTCAGATTACTATGAGAAAGTACGACTAGCAAGGCAAAAAATGAAATTATCACAAAAGGATGTTTCAATTCAAACAAAAATATCCGTTCAAGAGCTTCAAAGTATTGAAACAGGTAAAATGAGACCACCAGATGTTATAGTAAAAAAATTAGAAAGATTTTTTGGAATCAAACTTACTGAGGAACTTAAATCATACAGTACTCAAGATCAAAAGAAAGGTACAGCATTCCAAACACTTGGTGATGTTGTAGTTATTAAGAAAAAGAAAGATGAGGAGTAATTTCTTTATTCCTATGAAAAAGAAACGACATTTATTCTTGAGGAAATATCATTTATCAAGGATTCAGCTTCTTTTAATGGAAGCTTAATTGTGTATAATCGCTTTTTAGTTCTAAATTTTACCTTTACAAAATCCTTGGATCTTTTGGTTCTAACTTCTCCACCTTGCTCTATTGTGAGCTTAACGATTTCTTCTAATTGATCTTTGGTAATTTCTGCTGGCATTGTCAGTCATAATGTGTCCCTAAATTTTTATTAAAAAAGTTTTGATTTTGTGGTTTTTAAAATAGAGGAAAAAACTATAAGAAATACTAGAAAAATAAAGAGTTAGAACATGGATTCAGGTAAAGTACCTTCAAAAGAAGAATGTCTAACTATACTGAAAAAGTACAATACGCCATTACAGGTTATACAGCATTGTTTAACTGTAACTAAAATTGTTGAGGAATTTATTTCTGAAATCAACAATATAAATAATGAATTGGTTGTTGCAGGCGCAATGTTACATGATATAGGTCGTTCTATTGATCATACAATTTTTCATGCTGTAAAAGGTGTAGAAATATTAAAGGAAGAAAATCTTGATACCAGAATTTTATCCATAGTAAGAAATCATATTGGTACAGGAATAGAAAAGGAAGAAGCGATTAAACTTGGATTACCTCCTGAAGATTATATCCCCCAAACTTATGAAGAGATTTTGGTTTCCTATTCAGATAACTTAGCTTTTGGGAAGAAAAAAAGATCCTTTGATGAAGCACTAAATGAATTCATAGACAAATTTGGTTCTAAATCAAACATAGTAAAACGTTTTTATGAACATAAAGAAATTATTGAGAAATTACGAAGAATAGGAAAGAAGAAGAGTTAGAATAATCTAAATAAAACCAGTTGTTGAAGCTGCAGTTGTTTCTTTTTCACCAGTTATCTTTTTTATTGCATCTGTAAAATCATCGTTAATGACATGATCTCTATTAGATCTAATAGCAAACATTCCTGATTCTGTGCAGATATTTTTGATATCTGCACCACTTGCTCCATCAGTCATTTGAATTAAATAATCAAAATCTACGTTTCCTTTAAGATTCATTCCTGATGAATGAATTTTGAAAATTTCTAATCTGCTTTCAGAATTAGGCATTGGTATTTCAATGATTCTATCAAATCTTCCTGGTCTTAACATAGCGGGATCTAAGATATCGATTCTGTTAGTTGCTGCCACAACTTTCACGTCACCTCGTGGATTAAAACCATCTAATTCAGAAAGAAGTTGCATTAGTGTACGTTGAACTTCTCTATCTCCACTTGTAGCTAAATCTAATCTTCTACTTCCAATTGCATCTAGTTCATCAATAAATAGAATGCTTGGAGAATTTTCTCTTGCAAACTCAAATATTTCTCTAACTAATCTTGCACCTTCTCCAATAAATTTTTGGACCAGTTCACTTCCTATTAAGCGAATAAAGGCTGCTTGAGTTTCGTGAGCAACGGCTTTTGCAAGTAAAGTTTTTCCTGTACCAGGAGGTCCATGAAGGAGTACTCCTTTTGGAGGATCAATACCTATTTTCTCAAATAACTCAGGTTTCAATAAAGGTAGTTCAACTGTCTCTTTTAATTCTTGAATTTGAGGTTCTAGCCCACCAACATCAGCATATTTTTCTGATGGTTTCTCTATTAATTCCATCTTTTGAACCATAGGATCTTGAGTAGCTGGAAGGATATTTACAATTGAAAATGTTCTCTGATTTAGAGCTACTCTTGTATCTGGTTTAAGCTCATTAATGTCAACTTGTCGAGAAATAGAAACAACTAGATTTGGACCTGTGGTACTTCTTACAACAGCAGATTTGTTATCGAGAACTTCAACGATATAACCCATAAACAAAGGTGGAGATCTTAATCTTTCAAGTTCAACCTTTAGATTGTTTACTTCCCTCTGTAATCGTAATCTTTCACTTTCCACCATCTGCTTTTCAGTTTCTAATTGTCTTGCTTGTCTTTCAAGATGATGAGCATAAGAAATGAGGTAAGCAGGGTCGTTTTGGTCAGGTTCAGACCTTTCTTTTGACAGTTTCAGCACCCTTATTATTTCTCACTATTTTCTAATTATAAGGAATATAAAAGAGTTTATATGGTTTACCTTAGCTTTGCTATTTTTTATGCTTAAGAAGACAGATATGCATAAGATTACAACATAAACATCAACTTTAAGTGAAGAGAGATAGTAGGGATGTCATGGTATTATCAGTTCTTCGTTTATCACATAGAATATCAAGAGACAAACGAATAACCACTCATTTAGCACTTACTGCTAGAGCTTTTGGAACATCAAAGTTTTTCTATACTGGAGACAAGGATTCAAATCTAGAGAACAGTAGTAGATATGTTACCGAAGAATGGGGTGGAGATTTTAGTATCTCTTTTGTTGAAAGCGCTACAAATTTCATTAAAGAATGGAAAAGAAATGAAGGCATTGTTGTTCATCTTACAATGTATGGTATTGAATTGTCGAATCAATTAAAATTGTTTAGAAGCAAAATAAATAATAATATTCTCATTGTTGTAGGAGGTTCTAAAGTCCCAGGGCATATTTTTCAGCTTGCTGATTATAACATAGCTATTGGGCATCAACCTCATAGTGAGGTTTCAGCTTTAGCTGTTTTTTTAGATAATTTAACTGATAGTAAAGCTAGAAAAAAGAAGTATAAGAATGCTAAAACAGAAATTATTCCAACAGAAAAAGGAAAAAAAACAAAGAATATTCAAGATGGTAGTGGTTAATGCAAAAAATAACAACTCTGCAGAAAACATATATCGTTGCCAAACATAGTTCAGCAAAAGCTCTAAACTTCATTCTAAAGAAGGAATTAGAAGAACTGGATGTAGAAATCATAGATATTCAGTTTAACAAAGAGAAATATGCAGAGGTAACTATAAATGGTGAAGATGAGATTATAGCTAAAAATTTTATAGAAAATAATTATGGAACAAAGAGAAGCGTTGCTAATGTAAATGTCTCTGATCAAATTTATGGTAGATTTAAAGAAGTTGGAGGAGTAAAATTTGGTGTTTTTGTTGATGCGGGCTTGAAAACTTCAACAAAAGATATTGATGGATTATACCCCTTGTTTGAACTTAGAAATCAATTAGCAAATGGCAATAATGTTCCACTAACTAAAATTCTCAGAGCTTACGGAATAATTGATAACTTGCCAGTTTTTTTTGAAATAACTAAAAGAGAGATATTAAGTTCTAAAATATGGGTTAAATTAGCGGATAATTCCCTTAATTGGCTAAAAAAACCAATTGAAAATAATAAAGAAGCGCTAATTCTCTGTGGCACAACAAGAAGAACGATTAAACATGCTCTCATCTCCAGTCAACATACAGAAGATATAGAAGAAATTGAACGGTTAGGTTTACTAGAATACAGACTAGTTTGTAAAAAGGGAACAAGAGCAGAAGGCTTAATTCCTGAATTAGGACCATATTTGGGAAGAATAAAGATAGGAGCTCAAGTATTGAAAAGAGTGGAGAATCTATTAAATCACAATAGAGAGTAACACTGGTGGGGCAGGGCGGATTTGAACCACCGACCTACTCCGCGTAAGGGAGTTGTCATAACCGAGCTAGACCACTGCCCCAGATTACTAGATTTCAAGTTTTATCCTAGTTGTTTTCATTTTAAGTTTTTGGTTAATGAATTTTATCTTCAACTCTTCTAATACGAGCAATTTATATATTCTCTTTTCAGAATCAGAATGGAGTAAAATCATGTCAGATCCTGACCAAATTGATATGAAATTGAAATCGCTTGGATTAACTCAATATGAAATAAAGACACTCAAATCTTTAATTGCATTATCGACCTCTACAGCAGAAGAAATTCATAAACAGACAGATATTCCTACACCAAGAATCTATGATACAATAGAAAGTTTAGAAAAGAAAGGTTTTGTTCGTATCATTCCAGGAAGACCAAAAAGGTTTGAAGCTCTGAATCTTGAAACTGCGATGAAAAAATTTCTAGGATTTAAGGAACTAGAATATCAAGAAGAACTCCAAAAAATAAAAACAGCTTCTAGAGAAATTGTTTCTCTTCTTAATGATCCAGATTATCATTCACAATTAGTAATCAAACCTGATGAACTTCTTGAAGCGTATTCTTCATTAGGTGAAATGGAATCTAAAACAATCGAAATAATAGAAAAAGCTGAAAAAGAGATTTGTATTTTTACTAATGTTTTCTATTGGTTTAATCAGGTTAAGAACGCAATAAAAAAAGCGATTGACCGAGATGTATTAGTTCGTGTTCTTATGAGTATAGAAGACGAAGCATCTAAACAAAATGCTAAGAATTTAGTATCTATGGGGGCTGAAGTGAAATTAATCACAAATGGTAATGTTGTTGCACGTGGAACTTTAGTTGATGGAGAGCAAGTTGTTTTTGTCATTTGGGTTTCACCTGTTCGTCAAGAGAAATACGTATATCGACCTCATTTTTCCTCAAATTCTGGTATCATAGAAATCTTCAGTAACAACTTTGAATATCTATGGGAAAAAGGAAAGAATGTAGTTTAATAATTACAGCCTAATTAATAGGAGAATAAAAATGATAGATTTAGATGATATTAAGATAATAAAACAGTATGATAACTCAAATCAAATTGATATAATGATGAATTGGCATTCTTACATTAAAGAAGCTAGAGAAAAAAGCTTGAAACTAAATATTTCAACAAGCTACCAGTGGGAGAATAAAAAAATAGATTTTAAGAAACCAACTAATATAGTTATTTGTGGAATGGGAGGTTCTGCAGTAGCTGGTGATTACCTTACACAACTATTTAAGGATGAATTATCTATTCCTGTGGTAATTAATCGAGATTATAATATTCCACATTTTGTTGATGAAAACACACTTGTTATATGTGTTAGCTATTCAGGAAATACTGAAGAAACCCTATCTAGTTGTTATGAATCTCTGTTAAAAGGAGCAATGATTATTTCAATATCCTCCAGTGGTTATTTAGAGAATCTTTCCAAACAGATTGGAATTCCCCACATAAAAATTAAGGAAAACTTACCTCCTAGAACAGCTCTTCCTTTAATTTACATTTCAT
>JBHLQZ010000026.1:0-13011 GCA_048883065.1 Candidatus Thorarchaeota archaeon
CAAAGATAAATTCTATGTCCTCATTAAAAGTTTTTTACTATCTTTCTGCCAGAGAGGAAGACTTTAAAATATTGAGAAAAGCTGCTATCGTAACTAGAGAGACAATTGGTGTCGAATAAATGGTGAACGTTTTCTCACAAATCAAGAATATCTTTATTTCTCCCTATAAATTGATTAAAATACAGATTCCTAAAGAATACACTCACAAATTTCTTACAAAGATAGACACTATGGATTTCTTTACACAAACTGTAGTTGACCCGCAAAGCCCAAAAGAACAAGCTCGCATACAAGATTTGATAGAATTATTTGAAGATAGACGTTCTCGTTTGGTAGATGTTTGCTATAAACTTCAGATACCCATTTCAATCAAACATGATATTAAGGATGAATATTTTGAATACCTAAGTAATTTAAGCGATTTAAAAAATGAAATTGATCAGTTTCTAGAGGAGAATGAAAAAACAATATCATCATTATACCAAAAACTAAACCTACTAAAAAAGGAAGAAAGAATTCTTTCTGCACTGTCAGTTTTGCAAAGGGAAGCAAAAAAAGATGATTTCTCAATTGATCTTTTATCTTCAAGTGTTCGTACTCATACATTTTTAGGAGAAATTCCCGCTTCATATGAAGAATTAATTCGATTCTATCTTACTGAACTTACAGCAGGAAAATTATTCTATTGGAGTACTAAAACAGAAAAAATAGATAAAAAAATAATGATGTGTGTTACTCTTGTAGATTTTAAAAATCAAATTAACCAGATTTTAGAAGAAAATTATTTTGATTCAACTGAACTCGATATAACTTTTCTTAAATCTCTAGATGATTTTAAAGAAACTTCCAACATCAAGGATCTTTACTCTTCAGTTTCTAGAGATATTACATCAATAGAAAAAGAATTAGAAAATTTTTCTTCAGAGTATAAAGATAAACTTTCTCAGTTAACTTCGTTATCACATTTTGCTCTATTGATATTAACTTATGAAGAAAAAGGTAGAACAACAACAAATGATTTCACAATTTGGGGGTGGATTAAAGAAAATAATATTGAGAAATTCAACAAAGCAATTGGATCATTCGAATTTAAAACGAAATTTTCTATTTTGGAAGATGTCCCAATTAAATTTAAGAAATATGAGGAAAAACCGGAGGAATATACTCTCCAACCTTCTGATCATCTTATTAAAACTAAGGATGAAAAGCAAATTCCACATTTACCACATAGAGGTGTGGAAGTTAAAGGAGGTTTTATGTTCCCTAAGAAAGCTTCTTTTGTAAAATTAGAATCTTCAGATAAAAATTCACGCAGGTTTGTGTCATTCATTCACTCACAAAATAGTATTCATCCAATAAAAATAGGTTCTCAAAAAACGGAAAGAACAAGTAAACTTAATGAGATAAGACAAGAGTTATCTCAATACAATTCAAGAATTAGACGAATAAGAGATGTTCTAGAAATTCCATCAAATAATGAGGAAAAAGGAACAAAGTTTCAATTAGTAGATGGTTATTCTCACTCAAAGGCTTTTATTGAAAACTTCTTGAGAGATTATGAAGAAGAAATTATTAATCTCACTGCTGATTATAATCAATTAAAAAAGAAATGGGATCATATCGATTTAATCCTGCCATTTGAAGAAGAACTAAGAAAGAAAAATCTTGATTTGAATCTAATTGAAGGTGGATTCCAAACAAAAACATATATTGGTTCAATACCAAAGAACCACTTTAAGGCAGTAAAATTCTTTTTGAATGAAGTAACAGATGGAAATATTTTATTCTGGGCATCTGATCCATCAGATCCAAAAAGAGATGAGAAAAATATACTCTTACTTTCGTTAGAAGAATACGATATGACTATTTCTAGAGTTCTAAACGAATACTCTTTTCAGCCATTAGAATTTGATCCAGCGCTTCTTCAAGAAAAGCAAGCGCTTAATAAAATCAAAAAAGAGTTAGAAAAGAAAATTATTCAAAAAGAAGAGGAACTGAACAAAATTCGAGATGAAATATCTGATAAAATATATGCTCTTTCTGAGTTGATTGATACAGAAACAGGGAGAATTAACACAGAAGAAATTTGTCAAGTAGCAGAAAACAAAATAACTATTTGGGGATGGGTTCCCTCTGATGGAATAAAAAAATTATACAAGGCGAAAGAAAAACTCGAATTTGAGGTTGAAATTACACTAACAGAGAAAGTACCTCTTGTTAACCCCTCAATAACCAAAACGGGAAAACTATTCAAATCAATTAGAGGAATAGTGGGAGGAATAGGAGAACCAAATCCTCATGAAATAGACCCATATTCAATTGTAAGATTTACATTTCCTCTATTATTTGGCATTATGTTTGCTGATGTTGGTCATGGATTGATGTTGACTCTAATAGGTTTGTTCTTAGCAATCAGAAAACGAAGAAAGAAAATAAAACCAGATGAATCAATTACAGGTTATCTATATAGTGGTTCAGAGCTACTCGTCTTTTGTGGATTATTCGCGACGATTTTTGGTTTCTTCTTTGGTTCAATTTTAGGAGACGAGAAGCTAATACCAAATTTGATGCATCAAATAGGAATAGATTGGATACCTCTTATCAATCCATTACATGATACACAGATTTTCCTTACATTTTCAATAATACTTGGTTTCATAATGATGCAAGTAGGTATTTGGCTGAAGTTTGTTGAAAATCTTAAATATGGACATGGATTTTCCTCAAAAATAGCTCCTGTTATACTATCCTTATTTTATGTAGGAATTTTTGCTTTACTTTACACAATTATAGGTGCAAACGTAGAATCACATGTTCATGAAGGGTTAATTAAAGAAGGATTTGTTTTACCTCCTATACCTGGTATGAATTACATCATATATGTAACTTTAGCCTTAATTCCAGTACTTTTCATAGTTGAGTATTTGCACGCAAAATCAGATGGAATTATGGATGCAATTGATCATATAATAGCATTATTTTCAAATACACTTTCATTTTCACGATTGATGGCTTTGCTTTTAGTTCATGCAATTTTAAGTGGAATACCATTCACTTTAATTGGATATAATCTCGCATTAGTAAGTCCTTTAACAGAAAGCGCTGCTAATTGGATTATTGGAGTGGTATTTGGTTTGATATTAATAGTTCCACTTGAAGGTTTACTCTCCTTCTTAAACAGTTTGCGTTTACATTGGGTTGAGTGGTTTACTAAGTTTTACGTTGGAGACGGAAAACCATACACACCAATTGTAGAAAAATTAGAATATATTGAATTTGTTTCTGCTAAAGGTAGTTAAAATGTCAGCTGGAGATGTTAGTTACTTACTTGGACGTGCTCATGGTATTATTAGTAAAGTGCTAACAAAATCAAATTTAAGCTTACTTCTAACATCAAAGAATTTGACGGAATTAAGAGCTGCTTTCACTCAAACACCATACGATTCAATAATAGGTGATCTTAATTTTGAAACACAAATATCAGAAGTATCAAGGCGTTTGAAAAACTCTTACTCAAAACATGTAGTAAATTTCTACAATCAATCTTCTTCTTCTTCTTTAAGGTCAAAAATTCAACTTTATAGTGAAAGATACAATGCAGAAAATCTAAGGATAATACTCCATGGTCTTCATGTAGGAATGGAACAAGAAGATATTGTAAAACGTCTTATACCTGTAGCTGGTTATTCTTTTGAATACTATACTAAACTTCTAGAAAAATCAATACAAGAAATCATTGAAACCCAAAAAGACACATCACTACTAAGGAATCTACGGAAAGCATTTGAAGAATTCAGAAATACAGATAGATTCACTCCAATAGAATCAGCTTTGGATCAATATGTTTACCAGATCTTACCTAAAGTATCAAAATATTATGTAACTTATGTGAACATGAAGAACATTATTTCTCTATGTCGGTGTATTACTTTGAACGTTCCTGCCTATCGTTACATACTTCCAACAAAATTCACTGCTAGAGCATTGAATGCTACTACAATCTCTGAAGTTTTGGAGATGTATAACTTTCCTCCTTACCAAGATGTTTTCTCAAAATATATTGGTCAAAAAGAAGCTCCTTTACATGAATTTGAATTTGCAGTAGAAAGATATTTACTCAAGAAGTGGCGAAGGATTTTCCGCTTAGGATCAGTATTAGAATCTGATTCGATAATAGGTTTCTTTGAGTTAAAATTGGCTGAAGCTATGGATATCGTTCGAATTATAGTGGGCACAAATGCTGGATTCAGTGAACAAGAAATCAGGGAAAGCTTACTTTACTATAGCCTAGAATAAACCTCATGAAATAAATAAAATATAGAATTTTCTATTTTTAAAAAAGAAGAAAATTAGATTGAATTCAAAACATCCACAGTGTCTGGTACATTACTTTTTATAACTTGCATTGCTAAACCAACATTATGTAAATCACGACTCGCACCAATTAGAATATATTCTCCTGCACCAGCTAGGATTGTGAATCCCTCTTCTCCTCTTATTAAAACCTGTTCTAAATCACCATGAGCTAGATTTCCTGTTACCATTTTACCTGTAGATAATATAGCGGAAGAAACTGCACTCAAAAGATCAGGATCAGTTCCTTTTTCAGAGAAGAAAGCAACTTTAATTCCTTCAGCATTTACAACCGCTAATGCTTCTAAATCGCACCCTAATGAAATCTTTTTTAAAATTCGTACTAATTGTTTTCTTTGTCCTGCGGATAAATCTATTGACACATTAATCACCAGTCAACTCTAATCTATTATAGAGAATTATTTCCTATTAAATTTATTGAAAGTATGAATGGAAAAAAAAAGAAAATTAGTAAGACTTAGAAATGTATACTACTTCCTTAGCTTCTTCATCACATATGATACATGAACCAAAGATTTTTTCTTCTTCACCATATAATGTTCCACGTATTTCAGCTTTGAGTCTTTCTTTAATTTCATCAGCACAGGCAATGTCTCCGCACCAATTAGTTCTCACAAATCCTGGTTTCTCACTATTCATTTTATTTTCTAATTCATCATATGTTGCAGCATCTGACATTGATTCTTCCATGAGCTGTTTTGCTCTTTCTTTTAACTCGTCTGTAATCTCTTCAAATAAGGTAGTAATTGTCTCTACAATCTTATCTTTAGTTACAAATGTTCTCTCTTTTGTGTCTCGTCGTGCAAATGTTACTCCATTTTTTTCAAGATCTTTGGGACCAATTTCTATGCGTATAGGAACACCAAGAAGTTCATATTCATTAAATTTGAAACCAGATGTTTTATCACTATCATCATATCTTACTCTAATGTTAGTTTTTTGTATTTCTTTTAATACTTCTTTGCATTCTTTGTCTATAGCTTCTTCTTTTCCCTTGAAAATTACAGGCACTATTACAACTTGCAATGGTGCTAAGTGAGGAGGTAAGATTAGTCCTCTATCATCTCCATGGACACCTATAACCGCTGCAATTACTCTAGTTGATAAACCATAACATGTCTGATATGCATAATCATGAGATCCATCTTCTTTTTGAAAACGAATGTTAAACACTTTTGCAAATCCTTGATCTAGGTTATGAGTTGTTCCAATCTGGAGAGTTTTACCATCTGGTAAAGGTGCATCATAAGCAACAGAATAAAGTGCTCCAGGAAAAGTATCATACTTTGGTCTTTTTGTGATTAAATATGGCAAACAACACTCATCATAAGTAGAACCATAAATCCACATTGATTCTTTTACTTGTTCAACTGCTTCTTCAGGTGTGGAATGACATGTATGAGCTTCTGTCCATTGAAATTCTCTGTCACGAAGAAGTGGTTTTGTATCTTTAGTATCAATACGTATGATATTGCACCATTGATTTACTTTAATTGGCATATCCGTATAAGCTCGTATCCATTGGCTATACATATGGTACATGATTGTTTCTGATGTTGGTCTTAATGCGAATTTTTTATCCAACTTCTTTTTTCCTGCATGTGTCACATATGCTACTTCCGGGACAAATCCCTCAAAATGCTCACTTTCTAATTCCAGAAACTTTTCAGGAATGAACAGGGGGAAATACATATTCTTATGTCCTGTAATATAGAACTTCTCATCTAAAATTCTCTTCATTCTATCCCAAATATCATATCCATTTGATAAAAGAACGTTCATACCTTTGACTTCAGTTCTAGTGTCTACAATTTGTGCTCTTCTAACAACATCTAAATACCAAGCCATGAAATCCTTTTTCTTTTTAGTGAAAACTGACATAATAGATCACTTTTTGATGTTCATTTGAAAAAATCTGAAGACTTTTTGAGAGATTTGTTCCTTCCTTACACTAAAACAATGATCTGTTTTATTTTTTCGGAACAAATTCACCTTTCATTTTGTCCTCAAAATCATTAATGAAGTTTCATTTAAAAACTCATCGATTTGAAGAAAACTGAATTTTAGTATAATAATTTTTATAGATAAGAAAAAAATCATCGTTTGGAATAAACATTTTTATTTGGATAATATTTTTGCATTAACATGAAACTATTATTCATTGTTATGGATGGTTTAGGAGATAGACCAATTCCTGAACTTGGAGGAAAAACACCTCTTGAATATGCAAATACTCCAAATATGGATAAATTAGCAACACTAGGAATGAATGGTCTACTTCATGTTATAGGACCTGGTGTTACTCCTGGAAGTGATACAGCACATTTAGCGCTTTTTGGTGTTGATCCATTCAAATATTATACTGGCAGAGGACCTTTTGAAGCAGCTGGTATAGGTTTAGAAGTAAAAGAAGGTGATGTTGCTTTTAGAACTAATTTTGCAACCATCGATGATATTGGAATAATTACAGATAGAAGAGCAGGAAGGATAAGAGAAGGTACAGCAAAACTAATAGCTCTATTTGATGGAATGGAAATTGATGGAATCCAGATTTTGTTGAAAGCTGGTACAGAACATCGAGCAGCATTAGTGCTTAGAGGAGAAGGGCTTTCTGATAAAGTCTCAGAAAATGATCCTCATGTTGAAGGAAAAGAACCTTTAACCTTTAATCCTTTAGAAGAGAGTCAAGAAGCTAAAAAAACTGCTGAAGTTCTTACAAAATTTGTTTTAAAGGCAAAAACAATTCTATCTGAGGCAGATATTAATAAAGAAAGAAAGGAGAAAGGGCTGCTATTAGCAAATTATTTTCTCATACGTGGAGCTGGAAAAGTTCCAAAATTACCTAATTTTGAAAAGGAATATTGTTTAGAAACAGCTTGTATAGCTGGAGGAGGATTATACCGAGGTGTAGGGAGAATGTTAGGGATGCATATAATTGAGGATTCTAGATTAACTGGTGGAATAAACACTGATCTAAAAGCTAAATTTGATCTTACTTACAATGCCTTGCAAGATTATGATTTTGTTTTCACACATATTAAAGGGACAGATAATTTATCACATGATGGAAAGCCAGTTGAGAAAGCTGAGTTTATTGAAAAGATAGATAAGGAGATTAAACGTTTCTTACCTGAAAATGATGAGCACGATTTAGTCATTATGTTAACTGGTGATCACAGTAGTCCATGTAGTTTCAAAGATCATTCTGCTGATCCTGTTCCAATTATAATTTACTCCAGAGATTGTCGTATAGATGACGTAAAAAAATTTGGAGAAGCTTATGCAGCAAAAGGTTGTTTAGGACATTTATTAGGTAAAGATATCATGCGAATAGCTCTAAATGAGATGAAATTGGTGCATAAATTTGGTGCTTGAAACTGAAAATGAAACAAAACTAAAAAAATTCTTACCTTATATACAGTTATTCATTGCAATAATTGCAGTTTCTTTTGCAGCTATTATTGTTGTCTATCTCCAAAAAGAAGAATTACTTGGATTGGATGTACCTTCAGAAGTTATCGCAATGTATAGAACTTTATTTGCAGGTATTGGTGCATTTTTTTTATCATTCTATGGAAAGAAAATAACTTGGTTGAAGGAAAAGGCTACTATAAAAAAAATTCACTGGTGTGTTTTAGCTGGATTATTTCTAGCAATTCATTTTGCAACTTGGTTTTTATCTCTTAAACATGTAGACGTTGCAATATCTACAACTCTTGTTGATACAGTACCAATATTCTTAGCTATTTTTGGTTTTATTTTCTTCAGAGAAAAAATAAGAGCTTTAGGAATCATTGGTATTTCAATAGCCTTTACTGGAGGTGTTCTTTTAGCATTCGCTCTACCTAATACTTCTGCTCCACAACAAAATCCTATGTTGGGGATAGTATTTGCTTTAATTGGTGCCATAACAGTAGCTTTCTATTTTCTAATTGGAAAAAAAATTCTCAAAGACTCTCCTTTGTGGCCATATTTTGCTATAGTAAATTTGTCTTCTGCTTTGTTTTTACTAATATATTGTTTGATAAGAGGATATAATATATTCAGTTACTCTTACTTAGCTTTCGTACTGATTTTGCTTATGGCTATTGGGCCATCCTTAATTGGTCATGCTACATACAATTATTCTCTTAAAAAAATACCTGCATTCGTTGTTGGGGTGGCTATACTTGGAGAGCCAATAGGTGCTGCTATACTAGGTGTAATCTTTCTTAAACAGATACCTGTATGGTATGCTCTTATCTACGCATTTATTATATTGATTGGTATAGTATTAACATCAATATCTCAAAATGTGAAAATAAATATTTTTAGAAAAAAAGTAGAGTCCGAAATAGTGCAACAAGATTAAATTCTGTTTTGATTTAGAAGATCTGATAAGCGATTCATTGCATCGTCTATTTCTTCTAAAGTAGGTAAGTAAACCATTCTAAATCCATTTTCACCAAATGGTCCAAAACCCGAACCAAAGACAGTCAAAACATGTTTTGTTCTAAGATAATCAAATACAAACTCTTTATCATCTTTCCAATTGAACAAGCTCATGTTTATCATTGGGAAGATGTAGAAAGCTGCTTCTGGTTTGTAAACTGTAATTCCTTCCATCTGAACTAATCTCTTATATATCAAATCCCTTCTCTCTTTTAACATCTGAATTGTTTCTGGTAAATAGCTTTTTTGATCTTGTTTAAGTGCTTCTGCTCCTGCTTTTTGTAATGGAGTACAAGCACAAAGTCGTAATCTCGATAGTTTGTTCAAACCTTCCCAAGGTTCCTTTATTTTATCGTCAGGATCATGAATATATGTATATCCTAATCTCCAACCTGGTGCTAAGAACACTTTACTAAAACCATTATATGTGACAACAGGAACATCTTTTGCTAAGCTAGATGTGGCTATATGCTTATGTCCTTCATCTAGAACAAGTAAATCATATGTTTCATCTGACACAATACAAGCATCATACTCACCTACTATGTCAATTATCTCTTTCAAAACCTTTTCAGGATAAACTGAACCAGTCGGATTATTAGGAGTGTTTACAAAAACAAGTTTAGTTCTATCATTCATTAAAGATCGAATATGATCTGGATCTGGATAGAAATTATTTTCAATCTCTGTTCTATAGTATTTAGTATCCAAATCGAAAATTGTAGAATTACCTGAATAACTTGGATAATGTATTCCTGGTAGCAGAACTCTATCACCAGGATTAGTGAATGACATAAAAGACATTTGTATCCCTTCAGAGACGCCTGCTGTTGCTAATACTAGATCTGCAGTTACTCCTACGTTGTGTTTTCTATTTTCATAATCTGCAACAGCTTCTCTGAATTCAAGAAGACCTTGAGAATCTGCATAAAAATTATAGTTCTCTTTGCCTGCATACTTCAGAGGTTCTGTTAATAATTCTGGTGTTTTAAAACCATATTTGATAGGATCCCCAATATTCAACTTGATTACAGTGTAGCCTTTTGCTTCTACTTCTGCTGCTACAGCAAGCACATCTCTTATAGCATATTTAAAACTGGAAGCTCTTTCAGAAATTTTCATCATTATCTTACCTTTTTTGTTGAAAATAATTAATCAGTGATAAAATAAAATTATTGGTTTGACCTTTGTTGAATAGTGCTTATTTAATTAAATATGTTATTCTAGTTTGTAAAAATTTTTACTCTATTTTCCAGATATTACATCTATACATAAAGATTGTTTGGTATTTTCTTGTAAAAATTAGGTGCTTTCTTTGCCTGCTATAGCAAATTGTAGTTTTTGTAGTAGTCCTGCTCAATATTATTGTAAATCATGCAAAAGAAAACTTTGTACTGATCATATAATAAAGTCAAACACTGTATATTTTTGCAATAATTGTGATGAAGAATGCCATGATCCTAAATGCTCAAAATGTGGTTCTGAAACTGATTTTATAAGACATGAACCAATACTGCGATGTGATTGGTGCAAGTCAATAGATGTAGAAGATGGTTTACTTTACCATCAACAATTGCCACAGTTAATTTTCTCTTCTGTAATTACAATAAACAAGAAGTTATCTCAAGTTTGGGATTTAACTCAACAATATCTTGATTTAGTCAAATCTGTGTATGAGATGAGAAAGGCAAAAATTATGCTATTTGGCGGTATTGAAGATGAAATCTCTCTCTTAAGAGGAAAAATTTCTACCTTTATAGATCATTTAGTCAAATTTGAAAATGAAACCTTTACAATGATAGATGAAAAGCTTAAAGCCATTGGATACATGCGATATTCAAACCTCAATAATATAGAAAGAGCAGAAGAAATTCTTAACTTATTAGAAAACAGATCAAACCTTTTAGATGGAACTTTAGAAAATAAATTTGGAGATATAGAAATTGATTTCAAAAAACTGAATCAAAAAGTTAATTTTGTTGACTTCCAATTTCGAATTCTTCAAAAAATTCACAAACTTTTACCAGAAGATCAAGAGGAAGAACTTATTTCTATCATACCACGTATTTGGTTAAGAAAAAATAGTAAGTTACCAAAGAAATTTCTATTAGTACTAACAACAAAAAATCTCTACTTATTAAGAGAAAAGGGACTACTTAATGTGAGACTCAAAAACAAGGAGACAATTAGTTTATCATATATAGTGAAAAAACAATATAGACAAAGTCTATTAACCAAAAAGAAGTTTAGATTCAAAACCAGGTTAGACTCTTATTCAATTTTTGGTCGAAAAGAAAGCATAGATCAGCTTCAAACTTACTTTAAGATAATTGGAGATTATATTGATTATTCAATCAACAAATCATCAATTATTGAGGATTTGAAATATTATTCATTAACAATTAATGAGCTAAAAGGCAATATGCAAAGAAATCTTAATCATCTTAGAGCATATCTTCTAAACAAAAAAGAATTGAAACGTGAATTGTATTGGAGAGAAGGACAAGATGCCAAATTTAAGAAACTCTTCGAACAATTACTTGCTGTTGAAAGAAAAATTCACAGACTCACACAATCGCGAAATTACAATTCTCCAGGAACTAGGGGAATTGACGGTCTTCTTAGAAAATTAACTAGAGAACATAATAGACTCAAAAAAGAGTTAGAAGATATAAGAAGACAAAGCGATGAATTTGATGATATGTGGGACTTTTGAGAAAAGGCATATATACTAGCTATAGATTTCTTTAGATGTTGATATGTATGCCTAAAAGAAGTAAATTAAATGTGCTTACATGGATATTCACAGAACTAGTTATAGGTTTAGGACTTCTAGTATATGGGCTTTCTGCGACTATTATTGCTTTACCTGAGATAAATGTTGTATATATAGTTCTAGCAAGCATAGGGATTTGTTTATTGCTTGTTTCCATTATTCAAATCCTAATATATCGAAAGAAGAAAGTAAAGAAATTCTGTTCTAAATGTGGAGAAAAAATTAAGAAAGATGATGAATTCTGTTCAAAATGTGGAGAAAAAGTAGAATAAATCTCTCTTTTCCCAATTATTTTTCCCAAACTCTTAGAAAGTCAGGCATTTTTTTGAAGTTAACAAGAGGTATATTAAGCCATTTGGGATCAGAAGCGTCTTCAGTGAATTCTATTTCTTCAACAGGTGATGTTCTATATCTAATAAACGAACCTTTTGGTTGTTCATCCTCTTCTACCCAAACAACAATAGGAAGAGCTGTTAGCTCGTAATATCCTATACTTGTATTGAAAATAAAATATATAGCTCTACCACCATCTTTGTAAAAACCAATATAACCTGCAGCTCGATCTGGACCAACACTTGAGATTACAAGTTTTATTAAATCTTTGAGGGAACTAAGTTCAATATTTGCTGGAGATTTAAGTTCAGTTGAACCTTCTTTCATTATGTATCACCAAAAAAAAGATAGAAGATGAAATTAGAGAATCAGAAGTATTGCGACTAGAAGTCCGTAAATTGCTACTGCTTCAATTAACACAATGAAAAGAAATGCTTTTCCAAAAACTTCAGGTTTTTCTGTAATTGCACCAATTGCAGCACTTCCTGCCATCCCCATACCAATTGAAGATCCCAAACCTGCTAAACCAACAGCAAGACCTGCACCAATAGGTTTCATATCAGGGGGATCTGTAGTTTGCGCAGATGCTGTATCTGCTGCAATAACAACTACACTTATTGCACATAATATTAAGATTGTTTTTTTCAGTAATCTTTCATCCAAACGCATCTAATTACACCTATTTTCTGAACCAAAATTCTTTATATGAATTTAAGAATTTCGAAATGGCATAAAGAATTATAACAAATTAGCAAAGATGAATTAAATCAATACATATAATAACTACGAAAGCTTAAATAGGTATAGACTAAAAATTAAATTGTGAGTTAGATGTTTCGAAATTTCATGGGATGGCTTTTAGGCACACAAAAAAGTCCTCGTGACCATATAATTAATCTTCGACTGACAGTAAGAAGATTAGAGAGAGCACAAAGGAAACTTGAACGTGATGAATCTAAAATGCAACTAAAAATGAAACAAACTATTCAACGAGGTGATTTAGAATCTGCTCGTTTGTTTGCAACAGATATCGTAAGGAATAGACGATGGGAACTAGGTTATCAAAAACTAGTTTCACGAATTAATGGATTGATATT
>JBHLQZ010000027.1:0-12833 GCA_048883065.1 Candidatus Thorarchaeota archaeon
ATCAATCTGTTTATAATGATTATGCATTGCAATATATGCTTGTTGTTCACTTCTTTGCATCACTGCTCCTTTAGGCATCATAACTTCAGTATCCCAACCTAATAGTTGTTGTATTTCTCCTACAACCTGTATTTCCTTTGTTTTTGATAATAGTTTTTCATATTTCTCCTTCATTTCTATCACAAATAACCTAAGAACTGCTCTAACTAGAATACTCATAAGTTTTTAGGAATAACTTAAAAAAATATATAGTAGTAGTTTCTCTAATTCATTAGATGTCGAGATTAAAGATTTTAGGTATTGATGAAAAAAAATGCATTAAATGTGAGGAATGTATTCTTTCTTGTTCTCCTAGACTTTTTCAAGTAATAGAAAAAGAAAAAATGGAGAAAAAAATAATTTTTGATGATAAATATCATAGGTGTTTTCGATGTGGGCATTGCTTAACTATTTGTCCCACAGATGCCATACTATATGAAGGATCAGAACCTCCTGAATTTTTCAATGAAGCAAAACAGCCTGAAAAAATTCTCTCCTTTGATAATTTAATGAAGCTAATCAGAAGTAGAAAATCCATTAGAGTTTTCAAAGAAGATCCTGTCCCTAAAGAAAAAATTAAAGCAATACTTGAAGCAATGCGATACGCTCCTAGTGCTAGTAATCGTCAGAATAGGGAATATATTGTTATTACAGATAGAGAGAAAATTGCATCACTCTCTAAAGATGTAGGCTCTATGATGCTAAAAATAGGGAAGCTTCTCAAATTTAAATATCTTTTAGCTCCGTTTGTCACAGGAGTTTTAAGACGTAGATTACTGAATCCTAGAACGAAATATAGTTTAGATATGTATATTGAGAGAACACAACAAGGAGATGATTTAATGTTCTTTAAAGCTCCGTGTGTAATTATTCTCCATTCACCTTTATATTCAAGAATGTCTGCGGCTGATGCAGGAATTGCTATAACTCATGGGATGTTTGCAGCATTATCACTTGGTCTTGGAACTTGTTGGATAGGTTTTGCCCATGAGTACCTTTCTAGATTTAAGAAAGCAAGAAAAAAACTTGGAGTACCTCAAAGAAACGATGTTTTTGGTGTATTCATCGTTGGTTATCCTGACTTGGAATTCCTAGGAGGAGCTCCACGTCAACCAATTAAAGTGCAATGGATGGAGTGATCTGTTATTTCTTGACTGAAGTAACAGAACCATCTAGTAAATTAAATGTGAAAAACTCTCTAACTACTGGAACATGAGCTTCTACTATTTCTAGATCAAGCCGAATTAAAATGAATTTTGGGTCATCATAGGATTCCCAATATCCACTAAACCATGGAATTACTTCTGATATCTCTTTCTTTAAATCAAGATCATCTATAATTATTGCTTTCCCAAGACCACGAATAGTTCCTAAGTCCTCTCTATCTTGAGCATTTAGAGCAAACTCCATATTACTATTCTTCTTAATCTGTTCTATTTTTGGTCTTCCCTCTGTTGTGCAACACCAACATTGATCTTTATGATAAATAAGAGCCATAGGTCTTACACGAGGTTGGTCATTTTCCGAGGTTGCTAGATACATTAACGGTTGTGTTTTAAAGTAATCAGTAACATCTTCTAATTTCATCATTCAAACCTTGTTTGAAACATTCAAATATGTTTTCCTTTTCGGTGATTCATACTCCTTATATACTAAAATCCTAGATACCAAATTATGACAGAACAAAAAGAATATCCGATTAAGTTCAAGAAAATGTATATTCAAATCAAAGTTCAAGATTTAGAAAGAGCAAAAAAATTCTATGAAGATATTTTCAATTTTGATGTTTCGTGGTACATGTCTCCTGAAGCTGGTTGGTGTGAATTTAATTTACCTGGTGGAGATCCTAAATTGGGTTTAAATCTAGCAGGTGAAGATGAAGAAGTTATACCAAATTGGGGGATTCTAACAATGGATGTAGAAGATATAGAAGCTGCAAAAAAATACATAGAAAGTAAAGGAATAAAAACAACTGATATCACAGATGTTCCTGACATGGTTTCTTATTTCAACATGAAGGACTCAGAAGGAAATACTATTCAAATAGTTGCTGAACCAAGAATCACATCATAATGGAAAACACGCTAAACTCCAGAATAATTCCGACAAAAAGCGAATTATTCACGTATTATTCACGTAGTCTTATCTTTACCGTATGTTTTAGTAGATTTTCTTCTTTTGTTTATATGAAATGGAGTAGCTATAATTGTGCTGACAATTTTTTCAGCATTTGTTCTTATAGGAGTACTAAAGATCTTGTTAATTGGTCTAAGAATTGTACCACCAATTATTGGTTCCTGTACAATTATGAAAAAAAGTGATCCAACTAATCTCACAATTGCACTTATTATGAAAATAAGGTAAATAAAATCCGTTTGAGAAGGACTATCACCATTTAATAAAAATTGAGGAATCGCTAATCCCCCTAAAACAGGAGCTATAAACAAAGCAATAGCATTAAGTGAATTACTAATAGCTAATTGTAAGGTTCTTCTCCTTGGATGAATGACATCTAGAGTAAGAGTGGAAAGACTTGGATTGATGATTCCCCAAGCTATTCCATTAACAATCCAAATTATAACTAAAACCACAAAAATATTCTGTGTCCAATTAAGAATTGATGGAAGGAAAAAGACTATGGGAAAGAATGAAGTAATTAATCCTCCCATTATTAACACTTCTTTTGTTCTAATACGTTCGATAAATTTGGAAGTTAAAAGAGAAAAAATTATTTGGGGTACTAATCCAATAGAAGTTAAAAGAGATGCTTCAAAGATAGTTAGAGAATAATCATGAATGTTGTAAACAATATAGAAGGGAGCGGAGAAATTTACTCCAAAAATGAAAATGAATGAAGCAATTGATAACTTGATAAAGTTTTTATCAGATTTCATAACTGCTAGAATATTATCTAAAGTAATTGAAACTTCTTCAACTTGATACCATCGTTTTCTCTTTTCCAAAACTCTTTTTTTAGGAACTGCTAAATGAAACATTATTGCAGAAAATAAACTAATAACTCCTGCGAAAATAAAAATAACGATATATCCTAATTCTTCTGAAAATCTTGTTAAAAGAAATCCACCTAACAATATCCCGATAAGAGAACCTATTACTAAAAATGTTTGAATCAAACCGTTCCAATATGGCCAATCTTTAGTTTGTGTTCTTTCAGCTAATATTGCTGAAGATGTGGGTAAGGACGCTGAAGAAATCAAACTCTGTGTTCCTCTAAAACTAACAAAGAACGCTAGATTTCTAAATGTGGCAAAAATGAAATTAAAAATACTTGATAGATAATTCGAAATAATTGCGATGATTCTTGTATTTTTTAATTTATCAGCAAGTTTAGCCCAACCTATCTGTACGATACTTAGTAAGCTTGTTATAGATACAAGTAATCCTATTAGTGTAGGTGATGCTCCTAATTCTATACCATAAAGTGGGAGAAAAGGGGACATTATGGAATCAGCAGTTGATTTCAATCCTGAGGAACTCAACCAGAACAAAGAGCGAATGTTTGCTTTATGATTTTTTTTTGCCATTAGGATACCTGCAACTAAAGATAATTTTTCTTTTTGAATTATTTGTTTATAGACAAAAGAATTCTATCACTTAATAATACTAGCAATCTTTATTTATTTCTACTTCTAATGCATTTTGGATAGAAATGACATTTTCAATAGTAGCTTATGATCCTGAAAAAAAAGAATGGGGAGTAGCAGTTCAATCAAAGTTTGTAGCTGTAGGCTGTATTGTGCCTTGGGCAAGAGCAAATGCTGGAGCTATTGCTACTCAAGCTTGGGCAAATACTAGCTATGGTCCAAAAGGCTTAGCATTGTTAGAACAAGGATTAACTGCTGAGGAAACAATACATATACTCACAAAACAAGATGAAAAAAGAGAACATAGACAAATAGGGGTTGTCGACTCTTATGGAAATTCTGCTTCATTCACTGGAAGTGAGTGTTATGATTGGGCTGGACACATTATTGGAGAAAACTATGCATGTCAAGGTAATATCCTTGTTTCAGAAGATACAGTTTTCGCTATGTCTCAAGCATACAGAGAAGCTGAAGGAGACTTAGCTGATAGACTCCTATCCGCTCTAGAAGCAGGTCAAGAAGCTGGTGGTGATAGTAGAGGAAAGCAAGGAGCAGCTCTACTTGTAGTTAGAGAAAAAGGAGTTTATGATGGAGGTACTGACAAATATGTTGATGTGAGAGTTGACGATCATAAACACCCGATACAAGAGTTGAGAAGAGTGTTTACTCTGTATGATTTATCTTTGCTGAAAAGGGATGATCCTAAAGATAAAGTAAAACTATCTGGAGAAGTTATGAAAGTCATCAAAGAAGTTCTCAAAATTGATGGATTTTATGAGGGAGAAATAGATAGCAAATATGACGATGTAACTAAAGAAGCTCTTCAGAAATGGATGCACACAAATAATTTCGAAGTTAAAGAAAGAGAAGATAACTATATGTGGGGAGCAGTTTATAGATATATCCAGAAAGTAAAAGAAAATAAAGGATGAAAATGAGACTACCTATACAAGTATTGGTTTATCCAGTTAGATTCAAGAATGAAAATTGGGAATTTTTACTCTTAAGAAGAACAGAAGAAAGGGGGGGATTTTGGCAGGGAGTTACTGGACATCCAGAAAAAAAAGAAAAAATTGTAGAAGGAGCAAAAAGAGAACTTTTAGAAGAAACAAGTTTCATTCCTAGTTTTATTTTTCAAACAGATTTCTCTTACACGATTGAAGTAGATGAGGAAGATAAAACAATATATCCACCAGGAACTAAAGAATTAACTGAATATGTTTTTGTTGCTAGAATTGATCAAGAAGATGATCCAACATTAGATCCTTATGAACATGTAGAGTGGAAATGGTGTAATTTTGATGAAGCAATAGAATCCTTACTCTGGGAAGAAAACAAAGAAGCGCTGAAACATGTTTATAATCTGCTTTTAGAATGAAAGATAAGAGTATCTCTGCATTAATAATATTAATCTTCAGTTTGTTTGAAGGATTGTATGATTTGTACAGAACGAAATGCTGCATATCCCCCGCCAATAAGAAATGCAGTAACTCCTAGGATTAAGCTAGCAAGTTCAGAAACAAGGAAATAAAATAATAATGTTAAAACCGCACTTGTTGTTAGAAATCCAGAAAAAATGCCTAAGGATGGAATCAACCATCCTTTAAAAACATAAATTTCAGTTAGAATACCTAGTTTCAAACTTCTTAGATTTTCATAATTCTTATCTAGAAAGTATTTGTTATTCTTTGTGCGACCTAGGAGTCCTAGTTGTTCCAACCTTTGTAAATGATACTGAGCATGACTTGCAGTTTTCAGTCCTAAATCTCTTTGTGTTTCTCTTACACCTATATCCTTTCCCTTCTTAACTGCATAAACAAAGATTTTGAGACTAGTTCCTGTAAGAGAACTAATTAAATCTTCATTATCTTGTTTAGTCATTGCGATATCCTCATTTTTACTACATGTATGGTGTGTAAAGATCCTGCAGAACTTGTATATAGTCATCAAATGCACTTTCTGGAATAAGTACATCAGCTCCTAACATGTTTGCATCATAATTAAAATCCCCGTACCATGTTGTTGTTTTAAAGAGAATTAAACTTTCCATGTTAATATAAAGAAATATTACAGTATTATTTGCTAAATATAATTCTGTTACCCATTTCAGGTTTGGCATCTCTCCTACTGCAGGATAAGGATCTTGACCATAAGTACCAACCTTGTCTGTATTGTTTATTGAATCGAATAAACCTTGAGCAATCTGATTAACTTCATTAGTTGCTAACTCAAAAACAACTTCATCGATAGGATCAATAGTATGAGCTGTTACATTCCAAGTGTAAGTTATATTATCCCCAATTCTTTCAATGGTAGAATAAATAAGCCTTTCATGAATTGCTGCTGTTCCATTACCTATTATTTCTACATGAACTACATTTGAAATCTCACTCTGTATTTCTTCTGCTAATCTTGTGGAAAAAGGTACACCATTGTTTGGTTCAGGTATGTTTGGACCAATATTACTAAAATATATACTCACACCAACTACAGTACCTATTACTATAGCAGCTCCAATCCCAATAGCTAATCCTTTAATGAAACTACGTTTCCAATACTTTGATAATAAATTTACCAACGAATTTTCTTTTGACATTTTCATCACTGAAGTAATTTCACTTCAAGAATTACTGGGATATGGACTCTTATAATAAAATGTTTTGTACAGACCTTAAAAAATGTTGTACAAACGTTTGAACATTTTTATTCTCATTGACAAACAACAAAGTATTAGTATTGTTTATTTTTAAAATTATTAAATTAGGGATAATCATGAAAGTTAGTACAAAGAAAATCAATGTAAAGAATGTTGAAGTACCTCTTGTGATTTTAGGATTTTTTGAAGAAGCAAAAAACGATTCAATGCTTGAAGAAATTCAAGATATAATTGGTGATGTAGTAGAATTAGGAGATTTTACAGGAAAAGAAAGTAAAACAACTATAGTTTATACGAAAGGAGCTATACCTTCTAAACGAGTTATGTTAGTAGGGTTAGGAAAGGAAGAAAAATTCTCCTTAGAAACTATTAGAAAAGTAATGGGAAATGTATCAAGAAAAGCACGTGATCTTGACGTAAAAAATATTGGAGTAAGTTTAAACCACTTGATGAGAAATAAATTCTCAGTAATTAACACTTCAGAGACTATAGTACAGTCTTTAATAATGGGGAGTTTTCAGAATCTAGATTATAGAACTGAAGATTTAGAAAAATACAAACATCTAGAGGAAATCTTAGTATTTAGCTCCGACGCCGATGAGATTGAAATGGAGAAAGGAGTAAAGAGTGGGCAAATAATAGGTGAATCAGTCAACTTATGCAGGAAGTTAGCTTGGGGACCTGCTAATTATATTAATCCAACCCAGTTAGCTAATGAAGCCTTGAAACTAGAAAAATATGGAATAAAAGTAAAGGCATTTGATCGTGATGAAGCAAAAAAAATCGGTTTAACTAGTTTTCTTGCAGTGGCTCAAGGAACAGAAGAACCTCCTAAATTCATAATCATGGAATATGGTGCAAATATAGAAAATGTTGATACAGTCGCTCTTATTGGGAAAGCTATAACCTTCGATTCAGGTGGAATAACTATTAAACCTGGTTCTGGAATGGAAAAGATGAAAGCTGATATGACTGGAGGAGCAGTTGTTATTGCAACTATGGAAGCTGTTGCTAAATTGGGAATTAATCTTCATGTTGTAGGAATAGTACCTGCAACAGATAACATGCCTTCAGGTAAAGCTTATCATCCAGGAGATATTATAACAAGTTATAGTGGACACACCATAGAAGTAATTAGTACTGATGCAGAAGGTCGAATGGTACTAAATGATGCATTGACATATGCAGCAAAACATTATCAACCAAAAGCAATGTTTGATTTTGCAACATTAACAGGTGCGATGATGGTTGCATTGGGAGAACATGCAATAGGGTATTTTTCAAATCATGATTTTGTTGTTAATAAACTTGAAGAAGCCTCAGAGAGAAGTGGTGAAAAAATCTGGAGAATGCCGCTTTGGGAAGTCTATGATCAACAATTAAAAAGCGATGTAGCAGATATGAAACATACTGGAGGAAGACCAGGTGGAGCAATAACAGCTGCAAGATTCTTAAGTAAATTTACAATGGAAGTCCCATGGGCACATTTAGATATAGCTGGAGTAATGGCACAAGAGAACGATAAAGATTATAATCCTAAAGGAAGTAAAGGCCCTGCAGTACGGTTAATGGTTGATGTTTTAAGAAGTTGGTAGATTACATTTTGTTGTGTTCTATTTCTTCTACTTCATCAGTTTGACTAACAGATTGAATTCTTTCTACACCATGATATTTGTCAATAAGTTCCACGACTTCTTCAGGTATACTTTCCTTCCAGTTTTTTCCTTTAATCATCATCTTTCTTATCTTCTTACCACTATATTCAGAGCGATTAGTTAAAGGGATCTCTCTTACTTCTTTATTTGCTAACTTAGAAAAAAGCTGCTGAACTAATGGATTATTAGTAAAGATAACTTCAAAGGGGGGTACTAGATCTATGACATTAGCTGGCCAGATGGTGTTTCTATTTATATCTGGTATTGATGATATGAAGATTTTCTTTAAATCAAAGCTTTTTCTTACAAGTGCTGTAAGCATCTCAAATCTCTCCCCACCTGTAAACGGATTTTTTGTAGAATAACCCTTTTCCCCACTACCTATAAGAATTATCAATTCATCAATATCTGGTTGATTAAAAATGTGCTCAATAGCATGAATATGTCCCTTATGAGGGGGATTAAATCGACCTAAATATAGCGCTCTCATCTCATATTCAATATAACAGACTAAAAATAAATGTTTTTGCCAAGAACACTAAAACTACTCATCAATAAAATATTGCTTACCTTTATTAGCTACAAGACCTTCCTTAATCATTTTTTGAAGGATTTCATCTAGTTTTTTTTCATGAAGATCAATCTCATCCTGTAACTTATCTAAAGTAATTTTCTTCTTATTAACTAGAATTTTCAATATTTTTCCTCTATATTGTCTATCAGAACCTGTAAATTTTCCTTGTTTAGAAATAGGCTTAATACCTGTTTTACTAGCAGTCAGTTTCATTGCACCATAATCCATTAGAGCATTTGCCCAATCCCTGGCTTTACCCTTTGGTACCATTTTCTCTGCAATCTCAAAGAGCTCTCTTTCGTTTGTTTCTTCTGATGCAAATCCTTCTGCGATTAAAATTCTTCGTATATTTGTATCAACTGTAGCTAAGTCAGAATTGAATGCGAAAATGAGAATAGATCTTGCTGTATATTTTCCAACTCCTTTTAGCTCTTGTAGTTCTTTAACTGTTTGGGGAAAAGATTTGTTTTCTATTATTTGTTTAGCAGCTTCCTGTAACCATAAAGCTCTACGATTATATCCTAAACCTGACCACGTAGATAATAAATCAGATTTTTTTGCTTTTACTAGAACTTCAGGTGTTGGATATTTTTTTATGAATTCAAGAAATTTATTAGTAACTCTAGAAGTTTGTGTTTGTTGAAGCATGATTTCGGAAACCATGATGTAATAAGGATTAGTTGTTTCTCTCCAAGGAAATTCTCTTTTATTTGAAGACCACCATTCAAACACTTTATTTTGAAAATCATTGATTCTTTTCGGAGAGATAGCTTTATTCATGAGATAAGTAAAAAGTTATTTCTGGATTAAAAAACACTTTGAATTACCAAATTTTTAAAAATAGTGAGAATATGAATTCTCTGTGTTCCTCAATAGTAAAGAAAAAATACTAAAAATATGCATTATATCCGCTTTCATAGCAATAGTAATCTTCATCGTTGGTACAACTATAGCTATGATTGTTTATCCTGATTATTCTTTTCTTGAACAATTCTTCTCTGAATTAGGAGTTAGAGAGGATATAGCCTTCCCTGAGGGAGGTTCTCTTACAAAAGTTGAATATCCAGAAATCTTTAATGTTTCATTAATAGTTGCAGGAATATTCTTACTACCTTTTTTCCCTGCATTAATGATTGCAATTGAACCAAAAGGAAAAATCAGCAAAATTCTAACTTCGTTAACCGCACTTAGTGGATTAACAGGATTTGGTTTCTTAGTTTGTGTGGGTATTTTTGATGCAGGTAAATTTATTGACCAACATATAGTAGCTGCGTTAGGTTTATACTATTCTATTATTATTACATGTTTATTATGGGGAGTTAGCGTTCTTTTCCTCAATAAAGATTCACCATATAAGAAATCTAAGTTATGGATAATAGATCCCTTTGCTAGTGCTGTTGGAGTATTGATAGGGATTATAAATACAGGATTTTTAGGAATACACGAATGGTTTATTGGAAAACTTACGATGGCTTTCTATCAGAAAACTTTGGCTTATGTTTTTATCGTGTTTTTTGGCTTTGTAGCAATAAGAATAATATTCATTATAAAAAAAGACAAAAAGACTAATGATATAACACAAAATTAGATATTCAATTTATTGATTTTGTATACTAACTTTATAAATGATGAAAAACATAGATTCACTAGTATGAAAAACAAAAGAAAACTAATTGCTTTGGTAATTTCTGCTTTGTTTTTCTTCTCTACTTTATATGGAATGAGTGAAAATAATATTAATAGTAGTATAACTAAAAACAATTATACAGGTTACTCTGATATTGGGTGGCACTTAGATCAAATTAACATCACAGGTGCTTGGGATTTAACTTTTGGTTCTGAAGAGATAATTATTGCAATCATAGATTCAGGAATAGATTTTAATCATAGTGAAGTACTCAACGAATGGAAAAATATAGATGAAATGCCTGCTGATGGCATAGATGATGATAATAATGGTTACATTGATGATGATCGAGGATGGGATTTTGTATCGAATGACTCTGAACCTGGTCATAATGTAGCAGATCCCGTTCATTGGCACGCAACATTTATTGCAGGAATCATCACTGCACCTTTGGATGATTATGGAATTGTAGGTGTTGCCCCTAATATCACAGTAATGAATCTGCGTGTTTTGGATGTTAACAACCTCCAAGGAACAACAGATGGAGTACTTGGTGATGCAATAAAATACGCTGTAGATAATGGAGCTGATGTTATTAATCTAAGTCTTCAGTATTATTATCCTAATAGTACATACCTTGATGACATCCAATATGCTATCTCAAAAAATGTTTCAGTTGTTTCAGTAACTGGAAATACTTGGGCAGGGGGATTAGACTTTCAATCTTTTCCAGGAGGATTTGACGAAGTAATTTCTGTGGGAGCAACAAATTCCTACTATCAAAAAGCCTTTTACAGCAATTATGGATCACCTTGGACTGAATTAATGGCTCCCGTTGGCGATGGTGAGGGTGGTTTAATTATTAACGGTACTTTTCCACCTCCTAGTATTCCTTACGGAACTGCCATTGGAACATCCTTTGCAGCTCCTCAAGTTGCAGCAGTTATTGCACTAATGAAATCTGTAAACTATACTATACCTGTTGCTGAAATAAGATCAATTCTCCAAACAACGGCAATAGATCTTGGCACTCCTGGTCTTGATCCATTTTTTGGATATGGTTTGATTAATGCTACAGCAGCAGTTCTAGAAGTATATAATAGATACAATGTTCCACAAGTTTCCGAGTTCAGTTCCATCCATGTCTCTATCGTTTTAACAATAATCATATCAACAATAGCAATTTTACCAATAGCATTAAAAAGAAAAGAAACGAAGAAAATTTAAACTTTCTTTTTTTCTTTTATTAGATAGTCTATATGTGTTTATTCTAACACAATAAGCATTATTTGAGTTTGTATACATATTACAACAGGTTTGATAATTATGCATATTACAAAAACAAAGATCAGTATCAGTATAATATCCATTTTATTAATAACAGGATTAGCAGTAACAATTCCGCTTTTAGTAAAAAAAGCACCACATGGTATCTTTGATGGAAAAGATGTATTTGAAGGAACAGCTGCTGCTTACACGATTAAGAATGCAGTAAGTACTTCTTTTGGAACATATACTCCTCTATCATTAGATTTTACTCCTTCAATCAATCCCACTAGTATAGCTAATAATCTTGCTAATGTGGATAAACAAGGTCTTGATTTATCACCAGAAATTATTAGATCACTTGAGAAATATGGTTTCGCTCTTGTAGATGAAGGATATGAAGATATTTATGAATTGTATGAAGATCCTTCAGAACCTTCTCCAAGATTTGTGACAACTGATTTGTGTTTGCACGCTTATCATGTTCTGTATGATATAACTCTTAGAATTTTAGAGGGTGAAAATTTCTTTTATGATTTTGAACAAATGCTAACAGCACTGAGAGAAGCTCAAATGGCTCTTAATCTAACTGTCACTGAACCTATTGTTCATGATGCCATTAACAAAAATATTGCATATTTATCAGTGATGCTTTATCTATTAAATGATACAAATTCAATTCCTGCTGAAGTAGCTACTCTTACCAATCTAGAACTTGCTAAAATGGATGCAGGAGTAAGAGACGACTCGCTTATTTTCGGATATGAAGAAGATTATACACAGTATAAAGTTAGAGGACACTATACTAGAAATGAGATACTTGGGAATTATTTCAAAGCGATGATGTATGCTGGAAGGATGAGTTTCCTTTTACAGAGTCCTACTGGTGATCCTTCTATGGGTATTGAGCATACAAGGATGGCTCTTCTCCTTATTTCAAGTTTTAACACACCTATAGGCTCAGATACTGTTTGGGATTACTGGGATTTAGTATATGAACCTACAGTTTTCTATGTTGGAGCAAGTGATGATTTAACTGCTGCTGAATATTATGAAATTTGGCAAAATCAAGGAGCTCCAGCTGGTGATGCATTAGCGAGTGAAAGTGTTATTAATTCATTTAGAGAAGAAGCGAAAACTTATCGAAAACCTAAGATAAATTCAATGTTTATTTTCGATGCTTATGAACATGAAAATGTTACTCAAGGATTTAGATTGATGGGACAAAGATTTATCCCTGATTCATACATTTTCCAACAATTGGTGCATGATAAAGTTGGAGGAAGACTTATGCCAAATGGATTGGATGTATTCTCGGTTTTTGGAAGTTATAGAGCTGCTTATTATATGCAATCAGAAAATGCTTCTTATCTTGATTATAGTGATCAAATTCTTAAACTAAGAACAGAGT
>JBHLQZ010000028.1:0-11766 GCA_048883065.1 Candidatus Thorarchaeota archaeon
TGGTTGCATTTTATAAAAATCAGAAGAGAAAATAAAACCTATTTTTTTTAACAATCTAAAATAATGATTGTTTGTTTGAAAATTAGGTGATGCATTTGCAGTTGGTTTTTTATTAAATATTGACTCATACTCATTAATCATAGACTCAATATATTCCTCTGTTCTTTCATAAGAGAAATTAAGAAAATTTGAAGCCCATTTAGTATGATTAAAACCATGTGGGTGAAATTCTAATAATTTCTCATTGTTGAAGGAATTCAACAATTTTTTTTCCTTACTCCCTATTGTTTTGGAGGGTAGAATTAAACCTCGAACTAAACTTCGAGTATAATTTCTTTTAAAACCTTGGATGTTTAATTGAATGTTTTTTCTAGTTTTTATAATTCTGAAAATATTTCTACCAGTTGCAAATTTTCCTAAACTTAGATAAACTGTAACTGGAAAATCTAGTTCTTTTGAAAGTCGTACAATTTTTGGTATCCCATACTTTAAGCCTTCATAGGTATCTACATCAACTCTTAAGCAGAAATTTGTTTCAGTGGTCATTTTCCATCTAACGCTTTATAATATATTTGTTCAATTTCTTTAGCTTTCTTCTCCCAAGAATAATTTTGTAAAACTTCTTGATATCCTGAATTAGCAAATTCTTGTGCTTCTTCTTTGGAAGTCAATAATCTCAATATCCCTTCAGCTAATGACTGAGGGTCTTTTGATGGAACTAAAACGCAATTTTTACCAAAATTTGTAATTTCTCTTATTCCAGGGATATCTGAAGCAACAATAGGCAATTTCATGGCCATTGCTTCTAAAACACTAATACTAGAAGCTTCTACAATGCTAGGTACAACAACAATGTCTGCAGCTACTAAATATGATGGTATTTCATCATTTGATATCATACCAATTAGTTGAGTATTAGCTTTAATTTTCTGAACGTGTATTTCTTTTCTGATTCTCTCTTTCTCAGGACCATCTCCAATGATAATTAATTTTGCATTTGGGAACTTTTTCAAAACTCCTTTAAAGCTTTTAACTAAGTAAATTACACCATTTTTAGGAACTAAACGTCGAGTAGTAATTATTAATGGTCCTTCCTCATTTACTAATTCCGATTTTTTCTTGATTTGTGGATTAAATAGCTTAACATCTACACCATTAAGAATTGTAGTGATTTTTGATTTCATCTTTGGTTTAATCCATCGCTTTACCAATTCTGCAAAATCATAATCTGTATGTATTTGATATTTGCATTTTTTGACCAATAAAGGAACAATTTGTCTTTCCATCATCTTGTAAATACTTGAAGATAGACGATTTTTCGTAATTTGATCCCAGTATTTGTAATAGGATCCATGTACGGTATTTACGAATGCACTTCTTGTTTTTTTTGCTAAATGGCTAGCTGACAAACCAGATGAATAAATATGCCCATGAAAAATATCAAACTCTTCACTACCAATTATTCTGTTTAGTGATGAAACTCTATTTTTGATTAAGAAAAATAATTGTCTTGAGAAATTTAGATGCTGTGGGTTGTAAGCTTTTTTGAGAAATGAACAAAAATCTATTCTCTTGTACTTAACTCCTTCAATTATGATTTCATTTTTGCAGTTTGGTACAGCACCAGTTATATATGTTACTTTGTGCCCTCTTCGAGTTAGTTCCTTAGATAAATTTGTAGCATGTAATTCAACACCGCCACCTATTCTTCCATTATCGTCTGGTCCTAACTCAAATAACATCGCAATATTCAATGACATGTCTATTCACTTTTTTTAATTGGTAGGAAAATCTCTTGTAAAATCCCTAAACTCCACCATAAGTGACCTTCAAAAAACATAAAAGGTAAAATGAAAAGATATTTCCACTCTTTATAACGAATTGATTGGATAATGGATACAACTAAAACTGAAAATATATACAAACCAAAGTATCCCGCAATTCCTAATCCTATCCAGTAATTGGCAAAAATTGAAAGTATGAGGAAAGTTCCAGTGATGAAGTAGAGTGGTGGAAGCAAATGCCCAAGATTTAATCCTGTTTTATGAACTCGAAAGAATTGAACTTTTCCAATTGCATATTTTTTTGCTTTCTTTCTAAATGCTTTGTGTGTTTGAGGACGTTGATGGTAAACTATTGATTCAGATTCAAAATAAATTGCATACCCTTTTAGTAATAAACGATAATTAATGTCTGTATCTTCTGTTGTAAGAAGATTTTCATTAAAAGGCATAACTTCCTCAAGATATTCTCGTATATAAGCTGCGTTGCATCCTGCAGCACTTTGCACATATCTTTTGCTATCATTGAAGATACTTTGAATGTGCTCAGTCCAATTCCCTCCAATAAATGTATTATATACTGCACTAACTGCTTTTCCAAAAAAAGACTCATTTGGATATTCAATATTTGGACCAGTTACGCATGCAACTTGAGTAGGATGAGGTGCTTCAAATGCTTTTACTATTTTTTCTAACCAATCCTCCTTTGCAATAGCATCAGCATCGATGAAAACAATAATATTCCCTTCTGCTTGCGGAACTCCAACATTACAAGCTGCTGCACGTGATCCCCCTTGCTCAAACAATATTTTACATTCAAATTCCTTAGCAATATCAACAGTTTTGTCTATTGAGTGACCATCTATCACAATAATCTCACTTGGTTTCAATGTTTGTCGAACAATTGATTGAAGACATTCTTTTATAGTGGATTCGTTGTTGAATGTAGGTATTAATACAGAAATTGAACTCATCTTTATCACTCTTGATTATCTATAGTTAAGTCTTCTTCTTCCAAGAAATGTTTTCTCCTATATCCTCCTGATTTATACATTGCAGTTTGATATTCAAAAATATACTGTGGTTTAGATGAAAGATAGGTTTTCACTAATTCTTTAGATTCAAGCTTCAAAGTGTTTATACCAATACTTTCAGATAAAGGACAATACCAAACAAGCCATCTAATTCTATATTTACGTGGCTCTCTCTCTTTAATTTTAAGAAATATTGGAAATAAAATGCAATCTAATGGGCGACATTCATATATCTCACATCTTCCCTTGTTTGTCAAAAAAATGCAATCATTACTTTCACTTTTTTTTCTAACTAAACGAATTACGTCATTGTTTTCTTTTATTTCTTCAAACCAATCAATTTTATCAGTATTTGATTTAATTCGCATAAAATCTTCTGAAGTTAATACTGGTTGAGTGCTTTTACAACATTTACTACCACATTGTTCAGAGCATATTTTCAATTTTTCTTCAATTGTTTTCAAAGCTATCTCCACCAAGAATACGTCTTCAATTAAAATTATGTTTTTTCAGACCAAAAAGCTTCATTCACCATTTGATCTATATCATCTGCAGGTTTTAGGAGTTTAATTGAGCCATCATTTTCCAGTTCACAAACAGCAGGTCGAGGATATCCAAACTGTTCGCTCATTGATAAAGTATAAGCACCACAATTTAGTACAATAAGCAAATCATTTTCATCTATTTCAAAATCAACTGCTTCATTCGTAACTACATCAACAGGTAAACACAAAGGTCCACCTATATTGCAATACTGTCCCTTTCCTTTATAATGTGATGGCAAGATTCTATATTCTGAATATCGCATGGGTATTAGTGAATTTGCACCAATATCCACAAAAGCCCATTTTCGACCCCATGATTTCTTTGTTCTAAGAACCTTTGTAATAGCAATAAAACTATCCTCTACCAGATATCTTCCTGGTTCAAAGATTATCCTTTTTTCATTTATGTTATCAATGTTAGAACTGATTTGCTTCCCCAATTTTTCAATACTAAAACCACTTTCATCTAGCTTTGATTTACTAGCTAAACCACCACCTAGATTAATTTCCTGAATCTGAATTAGCTTTTTATTTTCTAAATCATTAATATAGTCATTAACAAAAATTAACAATTCTTCATAAAAATTATGAGAAATTATATTTGTTCCTACGTGGATATGAATCCCTGTAGGTTTAAGGTTGGTACTTTTCTCTGCATATTCAAGAAGTTTTACTCCTCTTGAATAATCAATTCCTAGTTTACTGTTTTTCTTAATCAACAATTTTCTTTCTGTACTTTCACTTAGTTGTGGATGGATTCTAACTGTTATTGATTGTTGTATATTTTCCTTTTTAGCTATTTCTTCGATTAATCTAAGTTCGTTTAAAGAATCAACATTAAGATACTTTATGCCCCTCTGTATGGTGTGTTCTAATTCTGTAGCTGATTTAGCAGGACCATTAAATACAAAATTATCATAACTAAATCCTGCTTTTTTAGCAAGCAAAATCTCGAAAATTGACATTACTTCTATTCCAAGACCCAATTCTTTGGTTTGTCTCAAGACTCCCCCTAGATAATTTGCTTTCATTGCATAAGTAATAAAAAGATTTGGGATAGATTTGTTAAGGTTTATTTTTAATTCCTTAAAGTTTTGTTTAAAACGATCTGGAATAAAAAGAAATAACGGGGTTGGATATTCTTTAGTAATTTCATTAACGGTTTTTGTTTCTATTTCTAGAGTGTTTTCTCTATACTCCAGATAAGGAAAGAAATTAACCATATTGAGAAAATTGGATTTAGTCATTTAATTTTTCACATTTTCTTCTTATTCAATATTTTATTTCATCTAAAATAGAAAAGTTTTGTCTTCAAATTGAAAAACTATTAAAAATGTTCTTTCATTAACATTTTAATGACCAAAAACGTCTTTCTTGAAATATTTCAAGATATTCAAAAGAATGTTAATGTTGAAGAAGGAGAGCATGGTTTAATTGTTGTTCTAGCTGCAATTGCAAGGTTTCCTGATGAACCAATGAAGAAGATAGCACATGAGAGCAATCTTCCAGTTCCTTTATGTGTAGCAATAAGAAATGAATTCATTAACAAAAAATTGTGTAAAAGAGGAAAAGTGGGATCTTATTTAACTAAAGAAGGAGAAAAAGTTCTAGCTTCCTTAAGCGTTTTTAATCAAAATTTAGATTTCACATACTGTGATGAACAAGAAAAATTAATTCCTCTTGAAAAGTACAAAAAAGAACTTAACATTATATCAAAGTTTTGTGAACTGCGTGGAGAACCTGATACAAGTATAGATCAATCTTTTGCAACTCCAGAAACTAGTCTATCTAGAGTATTGCTTATGAGTCATCATTATGATTTGTTTAGAAGAAACTTCGCATTCATAGGTGATAGCGATTTAACAAGTGTTGCTTTAGCTTTGTTCACTCACTCAGACGCCACAATTACAGTTTTTGATATCAATAGAAGATTGGAGGAGATTTTCTATAATGCTAATAAAGAACTTAATAAGAATATTAGATTTATTGAGCATGATTTACGAAATCCCATTTCTTATGAGTTTCAAGATAATTTTGATTGTGTTATTACTGATCCTCCATATACAAGAGAAGGTTGTTCATTATTCCTTTCTAGAGGAATGGAATTACTCTCATCAAATAAATTGAGTGTAATTTATTTATCATTTCCATTTAAAAAACCAAGAGAGCAGCTAGAAGTTCAAAAAGATCTTCATAATATGAACTGCTACATTTCAAATGTTTACCCCCGATTTAATAGATATATTGGGGCCCAGAAAATAGGAGGGGTTTCAGCATTCTATAGGTTAGTGGCTGTTCCTCCTTTATCTCCAATAGTCTCAGGGATTTTTGAAGGTTCTATTTACACTGGAGAAAAAACTCCTACTGTACGCTTTTACGAATGCCAAAACTGCAAAAAAACGTTAGAAGTAGGATATGATAGAAAATACAATACGATTGAGCAATTGAAAAAAGCAGGATGTCCATTCTGTAGTCAAAAAAAATTTGTAAAAAAGGGAGAACAAAAAATAGAATAGTTTTAAAATCTAGATACAGTTATAGTTGAACATGAACTTTTTTGAAAATATTTTCATTATTCCGGGTTTTGTAAATTGTTACTTAATTGAAAGAGACGACCACTGTATTTTAATAGATGCTGGAATGTCCAAGAAGGCGAAAAAAATAATTCAAACAATTAGTAAACAATGTCCTAGCAAAATCCTCAAAGCTATATTTGTAACACATGCTCATCAAGATCATATTGCTGGTCTCAAGTCGCTAGTTGAACTATATAACTCCGAAGTAATATCACATAAAAAAGAAAGTGGGTATATAATGAAAACGGAAGAATTTCCAACTAAAGGAGGTTTTTCAGGATTTATGTTTAAACTCCTGAATAAAATTATGGCTATACCTGCTTGTAATGTTGATAAGCTTGTAGAGGATAATGAAATTATTCATGGATTAAAAGTACTTCATCTACCCGGTCATACGCCTGGAACAATCGCTCTCGAAGACATTGAAACACAAGCATTGTTTTGTAATGATATAATTAATACTAACAAGGAAGGAACTGTGATTCTTCCTCCAGAAAAAAATTATGCCTTGGATTATGATCAAGCAATAAATTCCTCAATACAAATGTTTCAAACCTCCAAGCCAAAAGCCTTAATGCCAGGACATGGCTCACCAATTCTAGAACCAGAAGAATCAATAAAACTTTATTTAGAAGAATATAGCAAGGTGTAAATGTGAATCGTAAATCTCTCTATATCCCAGCTATTTTAATAGGAAAAATAGCATTAATTTTTCTTATTCTTTATTTCAATGTTGGGATGTATGGGTTTGATGCCTACATACATCGACAGTATGTTGATTCTATAATACAAAATAATCAAATTATTGAGGTAAACATTGCAAAATCATACTATGATTTTGTAGGTTTCCATGTTTTTGCATCAGCTATTTCGCTTTTAACTGGTTTAAACACAGAAATAATTTATGAATTTATAAGTGTAATAATACCAATTTTGATATTTGATTTATCTGTCATTGCTTTTATTCGTCAAGTTGAGAAGAAAAAAAGAGGATACATCCCAAATGAAATTAATCTTCAATATTTTTCATTGATATTGTTGTATCCTGCTATTATTGGAATCCAAATGTTTCTGGGAAGACCAAATTCCTTAGGAATAGGATTGTTTAGTTTGTGTGTTTATTTGTATTTATGTAAACCTGAAAGCTTCCGATCACAAATTATCGCAGGATTTTTAGCAATTGTAACTGTGGAAGTTCATCATTTATCTGCTTTGTTTTTACTTCCTGTTATTTTTATTACAAGTATTTTTCTAGCTAAGAACTATAAATCGATTTTATCTCTCATTTATGCAATTCCTGCTGTCATAATTGTTAGAACAATTCTTAATTCTAGAGAATTTGAGATAGTGAATTACTATTTGTCACAAAATGAAACATATGAAACCCTTTTCAATATCTTTATCAAAAATGAATTTTCTTTCTTAGCTTTATGGGTAATCATAACTTTGATTGGTTTCATAATTAGACGAATATATGGGAAAAGGATTTCAGAATTCTTTTCCAAACGTAGATTTACAAAATATTTCTTAGCTTTCATAATTGGAGCTATTATTTTAGTGGAAATTATAGGTTTATTTATCTACAGTGCAAACCTTCCTTCTTGGTATATAACGGTTGAACTAATTATTATCGTTCTTCTAAGTGGTATAGCACTCTTCTTCCCAGATAATGTCAAATATGCACTGTTTGCATTGGGTTTTTGTTTTTATGGTCTGACTGTTGTATTCTCATTAACTTTTAGTTCCACAGAGCATGAACTTTCATGGCTAGCTCCACGTACATTTATCTTTACTCTGATTTTCATAGGACTTTTAGCTTACTTATCAATTTCAAGTTTATTGAAAACTCTAAGAAGGAGATGGATTCCCATTTTATTGTCTATTCTACTTTTTAATTCATATCTGAGTATTAATTATTTAGGAAAACAGTATCTTCCAGGTTATAATTTAACTAATGATTATCAAAATATAACTTTTGCAAATAGTATGCAGAGTTATGTAAATATGACCTTGTATAATAATAGCATGAGTGTACCTTTTTCTATTTCAAAATACATCGAAGGAATTGATATTTATAGAGTACCTTTATTGTTAGATGCTAACTCTTCTATGGAACAAAATAGAATTAGACTAATATCTACGCATCTTCGTTTCATTGTAATTGGTGTAACGATGGATCAGTGGTTAGGTACTCCTTTGATTTTGTCAAGTAGCAATCTTTCATACTATCTAAACTCACTTTATATAACTCTTCCAACTTTCCATCTAGTCATTAGTAATGGTAAGAATTATCTTTTATATCATGTGTGGTGAAAAAAACATGGACCCTTTACATATAGTTCAAGTGACTCCTTTTTTCGATTCGAAAACTTATGGAGGAACCGAACGATATGTTAGTTATCTTTCGAAAGAACTTGTTAAAAAAGGACATTACATTGATGTCTTTACAACAAAGAAGTCAACAGAGGTTCCATATCAGAGCTATTATAAAAACATGACAATTCATAGATTTTTCAGTCCTTGGGATGTTTTTGGAATAAATCCTGCATGTATTATGCTTCATAAATTACTAAAAATTCAGAATGTGGATGTTTTTCATGTACATTCATTCATCTATTTTACAACAATTCAAGCTGCAATTGCTAAGATGTTTAGAAGCATCCCTACTCTCCTACACATACATGGAGGTGTGGGTAGCCCTCCATATAGAACTGGATTTGTGAAAGAATTCGCAAAGAAATTTTATGACATTACTTTGGGTCGATTTGTTCTATCTCAAGCTGATATTATTGCATCAGTTAGTGCCTATGATGCTGAATTGTTAGAAAATACCATACATAGAAGAAAAGAAAGAATAATGATTGTTAACAATGCAATAAATTTGGAAATTTTTCCTGAAGTTGAACCAGCAATAAATGATAATCAAATTATTACATATATTGGAGATTTAGAGCCTTGGAAAGGTATTGGTTATTATATTGATGTTATCAAAACACTTCTCAAGAAAACAAAAAACCTTTCTTTTTGGTTCATTGGATTTGGTTCACTTTATTCAGAACTACAAGAGGTATTTAAAAAAGAGAAACGAGTTAAAATCTATGGAGCTGTAAAACATTCAACTATACCTGCTCTTCTTAGCAAAACAAATGCTTTAGTACTACCAAGTTTTTGGGAAGGCTCTCCAACAATCATCATTGAAGCTATGGCAATGGGAATTCCAGTAATTGCTTCAAATATAGGAGATATACCTCGCCTTCTAAAGAATGGTGAAGATGGAATTCTCTTTGAAGTTGGAAATCCCAAATCTTTAGAGATCGCTATTACTAATATGATGGAGAATTATTCTGTTTATGTAAAAAAAGCACAAAAAGCTAGGAAAAGAATAAGGAAAGAATTTTCTTTTCAACATGTAACTAACCAAATTGAGCGAATATATTACAAATTATCTAATAAATAAAAGAGTAATTTAGCGTCCAGTAGATTTTTAAGGGAGTATGCAAGATACTCATTTGGTGGTAAAGTGGTCTTACAGAGGGATCACGAAATGGACTCCCAAAAAGGGATTTGAACTTCTTTTTACAAACTTATTTAGTGTAAAGTTTCTTACACCATCAAATTTAGATTCTTTCCAAAAGATACAAAAAACCATAAGTTTTCTGAAGTTTGAAAAAGAGAATCAGATAGCTAAAATAAATTTAACAAAGGTGATTAACAATGTCTAAAGAGAAATGGGTAATCACGGCAGCATGGCCATATGTAAACAACGTTCCTCATTTAGGAACCTTTTCCCAATTATTATGGGGAGATATAATAACTCGATATCATAAGCTTAGAAAGCATGATGTAGTTTATGTTAGTGGATCAGATGCTCATGGTACTCCTATAGTGGTTGCAGCTGAAGCTGCGGGAGTATCTCCAGAGGAATTAGCATTAAAATATCATACTGAAATCTTACGACTTTTAAAAGAATGGGATATTGAATTTAGTAAATATACGATAACTAGTAATCCAACACACATATCATTTGTTCAGGGATTACATAGGAAAATCCATGAGAATGGTTATTTTAAACTTAAAGAATCAGAACAATTTTATTGTGAAAATGATAAAAGATTCCTTCCCGATCGATTTGTTGAAGGAGTGTGCCCAAAATGTGGAGCAGAAGGAGCTAGAGGAGATCAATGCACTAATCCTGAGTGTGAAGCAATTCTCAAACCTACTGACTTAATAGAACCACATTGTATAACCTGTAATCAAACACCTGTACTTAGAAAAACAAGTCATTGGTATTTCGACCTTCCTGCTTTTTCCAAAGAATTGAAGAAATTTGCAGAAGAAAATAAACATATTCCTAATTTTGCAAAACAAAAACTTCTGAGTATGATAGAGGAAGGTTTGGTTGAAAGACCAGTTTCAAGAGATTTGACTTGGGGAATTCCAATAGCTCCTATTTTTGGAGAAGAATATAAAGATAAGGTTCTATATGTTTGGTTTGAGAATGTTCTTGGTTATATAAGCACAGTGAAATTATTAGCAGAAGAACAAGGGAAACCAGAGCTCTTCGATGAATATTGGCTGGACAAGAACACAAAGACTGTTTTTTGTATTGGGAAAGATAATATCATATTCCATGCGTTACTCTTCCCTGCTATGCTCTTAGCTACAAAGGATAATTATCCTCTTCCTTATGCCGTTGCTACTACAAACTTCATTCAATTTAAAGAAGGACCTTTTTCTAAATCAAAAGGAATAGGAATTTGGTGCGATGAGGCTATAGAAACATTATCTGCAGATTATTGGAGATATTATATGAGTGTTAACAGAGCAGAGCTTAAAGATTTCTACTTTGAGTGGGATGATTTTGCTTCTACCATCAATGTTGATCTCAATGATGTTATTGGCAATTTCATACATAGAACAATTACATTTACAATCCAACACTTCGAAGGAAAAATACCTAAAAGAGGAAAGTTATCAAGCATAGAAGAAGAGTTGTTTACTAATATAGAAGAAAATATTGAATCATATCTTAAAGCAATGGATAGTTTCAAAATCAAAGATGCAACAAACATTGCAGTAAACATTGCTAGACTAGGCAATCAATATTTCTCATCAGTTGAACCTTGGCATTTGATTAAGAAAGATAAAGACAAAACTGGAACTGTTCTAAATCTTTCAGCTAAAATTTCTGAAGTTCTATCTATACTATTATGGCCTATTATACCTAATGCGTCAGAAAAGATCTGGTCGGCTTTGGGATTCAAAGGAAAACCTGTAGATGAAGGGATAGAAACCATTGATTTAGATAAATTGAATACAGGACAAGAAATTGAGAAAATAAAACCAATTTTCAACAAAGTCAAGGAAGATGAGATAAAAAATAAACTAAAAGAAATAAGAGAGAAAACCAAGAAAAAAGAGAAGAAAGGTGATGATAAAATGAATAAAATAACTTATGAAGAATTCAAGAATGTTCAACTTAAAATAGCTACAATAAAAAGTGCTACTCCCTTAGCAAAAAGTAAGAATTTAATAAAATTGCAAATAGATTTAGGAACAGAAGAAAGACAAATTCTTGCTGGAATTAAACAATATTATGAACCTGAGAAATTAATTGGTAAGCAAATTGTTGTTGTAACTAATTTACAACCAGCAACAATAATGGGTGAAAAATCTAATGGAATGCTTTTAGCTGCAGATATTAATGGAGAACCAATTCTACTAAATTTAGACAAAGAAGTACCTCCTGGAACAGAAGTAAAATAAACGCGAATGTGCTTTAGTCAAAATAAGATGATGTATTACCCTCTAAATCAAAGGAGAGTGGATA
>JBHLQZ010000029.1:0-11755 GCA_048883065.1 Candidatus Thorarchaeota archaeon
ACATTCATTAAACTTTGATTTATTCATTAGAACAAAAGTTTTACTATTTTCTCATTTGGTTAGCTATATATAGCTAAAAGAATTAACAAAATAAAGAAGAGGTGTAAAGAATCGACCCTTTAGAAACTTTGCTAGGAAATGCAGAGAAGCAGGGAGCTTCCTATACTGACATTCGTTATGGAAGGATAGAGCAAAAAAATATCATTGCAGTTGATGGGAAAATTTCATCTGAAAATACTTGCATTAATTCAGGTTATGGTATAAGAATGCTTTCTGAAGGGATAGTCACATTTACATCTACTCCGGATTTTAAATTTGCTGATGATAAAATTCTAAAAGCAAGTAATATGGCAAGGTTAATGACAAAATGGAAAAAAGGAATATCTACCTTAGCTGATGCTCCAACTGCAGATGCTTCTATTACAAAAAAACCAAAAATAAATTGGAAAAACATTGAGAAAGATGAATTAAGTGAAAGAGTCAAAAATCTTGATGATTTCATAAAGGAATCATTAAAAGTTGACGCTAAAATTGAAACAGATCTACTTTTTATGAATTGGTCTGAAAATTTTGTTAATTCTGAAGGAACAAATGTTTATCAAGAATACCCATATTGTGTTTTAACTCTAACGGGGAGAGTTTTACGTAATCATCTTAAAGTGAAATTTTACCATAGTTTCGGAGGAATGGGAGGTCTAGAAGTTATCCCTTTTAATAATCTAGAAGAAACTCTCAGTTTTGTTGATGTAATAAATAACCTTCCTGCTGCAAAACAAGCTAAACAAGGTAAATATAAAGCAGTCTTGAGTGAAGATATGTCTTGGACTTTAGGGCATGAAGTTCTAGGACACTCACTTGAAGCAGACAATGTATTATCAGGTAGATCATTCAGTGCTGGTCTATTAGGAATGAAAATAGCACCAAGTATTGTTAGTGTGATTGATGATCCTTACATTGAGACTTTGGGATATTATGAATTTGATTCAGAAGGCACAAAGGGTAGAGGGACATTACTTGTGGATGAAGGTATCTTATCAGATTTCCTTCATAGTAGAATCACTGCTGCTGCAATGGATAGTGAAACATCTGCTAATTTTAGAGCATTTAGTTTTGAGTTTTTACCACAAGTAAGAATGAGTAATTTCTTCTTCGAACCTAAAGATTTCAAAGAAGAGGAAATGTATGAGAATGTAAAAAACGGTTTGTATATAGGTGAAGGCTTAGGTGGTTCATCTGAACCTCAAACTGGTGAATATAACCTTGATGCTCAGTATGGACGATTAATCAAAGATGGGGAACTTCAGGATTACATTCTACAATTTCAAGTAAGTGGGAAAATGGTTGATACACTCTCTAAAATCGAGTGTGTAGGTGACAGATTATTTGCTCAACCTGGAAGTTGTGTTAAGAATAGTCAACGATTATTTGTTGGTTCTGTTTGTCCTAAGTTAGCAGTATCAGAAATGAGGGTGAGTTAAGATGTATTCAGATGAAGAACTCAAGGAAATTGCAACTAAAGTTTTGCTTAAACTTGATAAACAACATGATGTTAAAGAAGCTGAAATCTACATCCAGTCAATCTCGCAGATGATGGGAGGAATAGAATATAGAACACCCAAAGATTTCCAATCTGTTGATAGAGTAGGTTGTGCAGTTAGATTCTTTAAAGATAACCAATTATATTTCGCATGCTTTCCATTTTCAACAGTTCTCGATGAAATCAACAAGTTATCAACTCTTGTTTCTTATCCAATAATCTGTAACAAATTTGAGTTTCCTGAAATAAAACTCTCCTCCTCTGTATCGAAAATTTATGATAAAAGAATTGCTTCTCTTAATGAAGAAGAAATGTATAATATCTCATATTCGATGAATGAATTAGAAAATAAGATGGAAGACATCATTCTAGATGGATCAATATTATTTTCTCTGGAAAGGAAGATTATTGTAAATACTTCTCAAAAAATTGCTTTCGAAAAAAGCACTTGGTGCGATATTGATTTACGTGCTTTATATCGTGGTTATGATATGATTTCTAGTTCTGAAAAACATCTAACTAGTCGTCAAATTCCAAGCTCTGTTTCAAGCATTGTAGAGGATTTAGTAACAGAAACAATTCAAAGATCTGCTCCAAGTGAAGTTCTTAAGAACAAAGAATTACCTGCAATTTTCTCCCCAATGGCATTCGCTCAGATATTTTCGTTTTCTTTAGTACCCTCATTAAGCAAGAAGTTTTCAGAGAATATCCAAAATATAGAATATTCTGAAAAATTCAATTTAATAGATGATGGAACCGTCCCAGGATTACCAAATTCGACAAGCTTTGATGACGAAGGAATAAGTCAAGCTAAAACCAATGTAATCAGAAAAGGAGTGTTTGAAACTGCTTTAAATAATTCCCAATATGCTGAAGAGAATGAAGAAATGACAGGGAATTCATTTAGAGTAAAAATGTTTGAACTTTTCCCAAGAAATTATCAATCTTATCCAGAAATATATCCCTCAAATCTATTAATTGGTGAAGGAGATCAAAAATTAGATCAAATAATTAATGATATACCTGAAGGAATTTTCATCAATTCAACTCATGGATATATGACCGCTGATTATTACTCAGGAACATTCAAAATTTCTGCAATTGATGCATATAAAATTGAAAAAGGTTCAATAGAAAAAACTCTTCAAACCTTTGATGTAATAGGAAACATACACAGTCTTTTATGCAAGAATCCACTTTTCACTGAAGAGAGAAAAGTTGTTAGGCCAATAAATACACCTTATAGTATTTTATCACCTTATGTTTTTACAGAGGAAGTTTCCTTTTTCTTATAAAACAAATACTTTATAATTTTTAGTAAAATCAAGTTCGATAAGTTTAAAAATACAGATGGTTTCAGATTTCAGAAAGGAAACCCCTTATTAAACGGTGATTTCATTGATAAAAAAAAGACATTTATCTCCATTGTTTGTTTTAATAATTCTACTCAATGTTACTCTCTTTTCATTGAGTTTTGATAGTAAAAATATTCAACAGACAACCCTCCCCAAATTAAATCCAGCATATAGACCAGTTTTTCAATATGCTGATGAAAATGCTACAGAACTTTTTCCAAGAAATGATACAGCTTATTGGGGAGCAGTAATTGAAGCTGATGTTTATGATAATGTTTCAATCTGGTATAGTTATTATTACGGAGATAACGAAAGTCTTGTACGTCTTCATGGAGACGATGGTTATCCTTCTAATGATGTTTTAAGTTGGCTTGAAACTGAACCTACATTTATGACATATGATAATGAAACTACAGTTAATGAAGGCGCAGGTGTTCTTGCATACTACAATTATACCTTTAACCTTTCATCTGAATTTATCCTATTTCGTGCAAAATTAGGAGAATATGAAGATGATATTGGTGTACCAAACATGATAACTACAGGAGTAAGAACTAGAACATGGCTTAAACAAGAATTTTACACTCAATATGATGCCATAGATGCGGATATATCGCTTTTTAATTATAATATAACAAGCTATGGTCTGATGTATAGAGATATTACTGAAGGATTTTCAAAAACTTTCAAGAATGTTACAGTGGCACTTACACAAAATGGAACAAGTGATGTAGTTTCAGCATCAATAACACATTCTTATGATCCTGGTACGAAATTAGATATAAGATCTTTCATGGTTCATTTTGATAATATTACAAAAGAGTATAGAGTTTTAATCGAAAATCAAGCTCATATTATTACACTTGTAGATGGAGATCCAGAGTTAGAAGTAAATTCAAGAAAGTATACAAATTCCTTAAATGTAAGTGTAAGTTGGAATGCTGAACTTATAAAAGCAAACTTTACATCCATCGATATTGATTGGGATGATATAACTGGAATTGAAACTTACATACCTCCGACAGTTAGCAATATTTCTCACTACACTTTATATCATCTATATTCATCACCAGGTGGATATAATATATCAGTAACGGCAAATGCTTTTAGTGCATCAAGTACTAAAACTGTTGAGGTAATAATTGACCAAGCTTCTCCTACAGGGGATATTCTAATTAAAATGACAAATGGCACATTTGTTGAACCCGACCCATTAAATCCCATAGTTTTAAGCGATTCATCAAAGCAAGCTACTTTTCTAGTGTCTGGCGTTGATGTCGGTGGTAGTGGTATTGATGAAATAAGTGTAGAATCAGATGAAGGTAATAAAGCTGGTAGAGTAGATGATGGGGAGTTAACCTTATCATTTCTAGAATATCGTGTGTATTCTATTGATTTCAAAATTACTGATAATGCAGGTAATGAATATTCAATAACAATATTCATTGAATTAATAGAACCTGATGAACCTAATTGGATACCGGTTCCATTTCCCTTTGGTCTTGTAACTATTCTCGGATTAGTCTCTTTAGCATTAATATATCTGAAAAAAAGGAGATAATCCCAAATCCTTTTTCTTTTTAAGAGATTCTTTTTAAACAAATAAAAGAATTATTTTTGAGAAACAATTGAAAAAGAATTCATCAGAATACAATTATTCAGAGGAGGAATTACTCGAGTATTTAATTAAACAGGTAGATGACAAACGCGATGATTTTTCCATTTTTGCGATAAGAGAATTAAAGCATTTTAATTTTCCAAAAACTATTGAATTGCTCGTAGATGTTGTAAATAAAGACTCTAATATTAGGAAAAAGGAAGAAGCTATTAAATCATTAAAAGTTAAGCAACAAAACAAATTCATAAAAAAAGCGATTTTAGAACAAATCTCATCTCCAGATGAAAGAGTGCGTTCAGAAGCAGCTGAATTATTAAAAGAATATGGAGAATCCTTAGCTCCAGAAATACAGAAGCTTACTCTTGAGGATTTACCTAAAAATGCATTAACCAAAGGTATTTGGTTATTAGGTCAAATAGGTGATTCATCTACAATTGAATTTTTTAAATCAAATAAAGTTTTTTCGAAAAAAGAAATGCAAGAATCAATTAAAGATGCCGTTAATTCAATTAAGAGTAGAAATGTAAAATTATTATTGGATGATATAAGGAAAAAAGAAATAGAATGATTTTACTCTTTCCATGCGATTGCAGAGATTTCTACATCAACATCTTTTGGTAGTCTACTCACTTCTACTGCAACTCTTGCTGGAGGTTTCTCAGTAAAGAATGTTGCATATATTTCATTCATTTTTCCAAAATCATTCATATCCTTAAGATAGACTCTACATCTAACCACATCTTGCAGTGTATATCCCGCATCTTCTAAAATTACTTTTATATTATTCAATACCTGTTTAGTTGCTTTTTGTACATCACCAATAATAATCTCACCTGAAGAAGGATCTGCTGGTATTTGACCAGCTACAAACAGAAATTGACCTGCTTGAATAGCTTGAGAATAAGGACCTACAGGGGCTGGAGCTTTATCAGTATAAATTACTTTCTTTGAAGTCATAAAGGTAAATTTTATTAGCAAAAAATAAACTTTATCCTATATCTTTAAATCTCCCAAATTTCTAGAATTTTAAAAATAAGCCCAACTACAAAATTCAATGTTATTTTATTTGTTTTTTCAAATTGTGTTTCAACAATATCAACATATGAGGTTTTAGGTAAGATTAATTTTAAAATTTCAACTAAAAGATATGGTGTTAAACCAAAAGGTTCTGCTGTTCCTAAAGTAGGAACATAGCTTTGATCCATTGAATCCACATCTAAGCTTAGAAAGACTCTTTTTTTGTCTTTAATAAACTCTCGAATAGTTTTCATACAATCTTCTTTATTTTCAAAAAACTGATGCGTTTGAATGAATGATACTTCTTTATTCTGTAATTTGTGAAATTCCTCTTTAGTTTGAGTGTATGCATGCCCACCAATTAGTAACATTTGGTTTCCAACTAGATTATTATCTTTTTTTAGATTCGTAAAAACAGTACCATGAGAATAAAAAATATTTGGTGGATATTCATCTGCTAAATCTGCATGAGCATCTATCCAAATTATAGCTGTTTTTTTATTCCAAGGAGCTTGAGAAAGAGTATCATAAGTTATACTATGATCTCCACCTAGAACTAGTAATCGAAGATCTAATTCATCTGTTTTTTTCCAGATTTTCATTATTTTTTCTTTTTCTTTAATGGGATTAATGTTCCCAAAATCAAAATAATCAGATTTGTTTTCAATCATATTGAAATTGCTTGATATCCCACTAAATTCCATTGATTTTTTTCTCAAAGCATTTGGGGCTTTTTTAGATCCTCCTGGAGTAGTTTTAGTTCTTTCAAAAGGTATTCCAAACAATAGAACTGATCTCTTTTTCTTTATTTCTGATAATTTGTTAATTGGAAAAAATCCTAAAAAAGTAGACTTCATATTCCTTCTTCCTCTATCTCTTCTCTCTTACCTTGATTTACTGATCTCTAAGGAAATAATCTGGTGAGGTTACATATCTATGTTCATCATCTATTTCTCCAACTTCTATATCTGTATAGATTTCTTCCATGATTTCCTTGTCACTCAAATCAGCTAAAATCTTTCTCTTGTCAACAGAGATTATTCTAGATAGTTCAACAGTCTTTGGATTGAATTTCTCCATCGTTTCTTGCATATAATCAATATCAGATATTTTCCCAGACAAGTTCATAAAAGTCATTACAATATCTGGTCTTAATGCTATTTGAGGAGCTATACTAAGTTGTTTACCTATGGATATCGCAAGGTTATCTATGAAATTTTTATCCTCTTCAAAAAGTTTCTCAGGATTATCATGGATAAAAGAAGCAATTAGCATTAGATCTATTGATGTCCAGATATTCAGTACTGGTTTTTCAAGGAGTTTTAGGTTAAACACAACTCCGACTTCTGTTCCTTTAACGTTTTCAACTACTTTACCTTGTAAATCAAAAATTTCAGTTAATTCAAAAGAAGGAGATCCATAATTTAGTTGGATAGTGTCACTTATAATACGAACATTTCCAAGAGAATAGAGGATATATTGTGCATTTTCAACTTTCTCAGGCAAAATTCCAGTATTCTTCTCAATCAAATACTTTTGCAGAAACTCCTTTGTATCTACTTCTTCTTTCGAAATCTCATGTTCTTCTGCTAGCTTTGAAATCACTTCTAATTTCTTCTTCTCAGTAGAAATTGTGGAGATGTTTGTTTCTGAAGGAAGAGTATCTGTGAATAAGAAATCATAAATTTGTTCATACAAGAATTTTGAAAGTGTATCGTTTTTAACTACTAAAAAGTACCCTTTATCAGGATGGTAAATAACTGAATGCGCTTTTCCTATATTATTACCAATTATATCTATGACTTCTACATCTTTGCTGTTAACAAGGTGTTCACTTATCATATTACTCTCTGTTGGGTTGAAATAAGGTAAAACATCACCATTTTGCATTATGTTTTGATTACTAATATTGATCTCTCTACTACTTTTTGTTACATAATCTATAGGAACAAAAAGATAATTCTCTGGTTGTAGTATGACTTGCTTAATTTCATCAGATAGTGAATGTTCTTTTCTCTTACAATATTCAATTAGTATATCTGGGATGAGATAAGGGAAAGAGATTTGAGGTATTGTTTTTGGTATCTCATTAAGTAGAAAATCTTTTTTCTCTTCCTCTGAAAGATCTTCTTTCTTTTTTCTTGAAGTAACTACAAGATCAAAAATCCTTCTAATTGTAGCATAAGATACTTCTTGTTGTTGTCTAATTATTATTCCATATTGATCATTTAATTGTCCTGGTCCAACAAGAAATCCAACTATTTCTTTTTGAGTATCTAATACTGGTTTTCCCGAATATCTCCACAGAGATTTTAATTCAGACATTAATTGATAATCTAGATCTCTACTTGCAAAACTTGATGATACCGCTAACTTCGGTTTAAATTGCAGATAACTAATTACTTCGCTATATTTCTGTATTCTATCTTCTGTTTCCAATGCTAAATCTTTGAAATATGGTGTTATTATTTCTTGGTAACGTAAATGTTCTCCATAGATTACATCCATAGCATCAAGATCTTTTGCATAATCATTGATGTCTTCGTCCAACAATTCTTCATAAATCTCTAGTTGTTTGATTTTTCTTTCTAGTTCCTCAGCTTGATCTGTTGCAAAATTACTTTTATTGGTTTCATAGAAGAGACTGAATTTTTCTTTTTCTTGCTGGATTGTTACTTTCCAATTCAAAGTGTCTTGTGCTGCTTTTTTAAGAATGGGTCTGTGTCTTAATACTCTCTCATTTATGTCATAAATAATACCTTTTAGCTCTTTTTTCTCAGTTTCCATTCTTCTAAGACGGTTAATATTTTCACTCAACTCATTATTAAATAGAAGGAAATTATTGTGAGTGTTTTTATATAAATGATCTTTATTAACTGAAAAGAGTAGCTCTGACAATTTATAAAAATGCTGAAAAATTTTATGTTGTTTAGCTTCTATTTCATTTCTTTTCGCTAGATAATCTTGGTCATTGATTTTTCCTGCAATATAATCTTGCTCCCAATTCATTTCTTCTTCAAAGGTTTTAGTTGCGCCTTTTATTGCAAGATTCATTACATATCTTACTTTTAATTCCTCAATTTCTACTATTGGTATACTCTCCAATTCAATAGCAGGAATCTCTATTTTTCTTGCAGGAGGAGGAGTTGGAGCAAGTTCAACTTCTTTTTTTTCAATTTCGTGAATATCTGATTCAAGTTGTGGAAGAGCTTCTATTGTTTCTTCAATAGCTTTTAGTTGTTCTTGAGTTTTTAAAGAAGAGGGAAGGCTTGTCATAATTTCTTGATATTTATTCTTTAAAGTTTGGTATGTTCTTCTATCAATTGAACCTCGTATGTATCTAAGATCTAAATCTCTAATGAAACGTAAAATTCGTCGTTTCCTAATACTTGTATCTTCTTCTGACATTATTAATTATGATTAAGAAATAACACCTAAAAATATATTGCTAAACTACTCAAAAAGAAATTTATTTGCAATAATCCACATAGATTCCCTTTAATTTTATGGATATAATAAAATTTTAAATTGCCTCTAGAAAAAATTAATAAAAGGAGAATGTAAGCATAATATCAGAAGGTGAGTACTTTGAGCTTTCAGGATGAAGTTGCGCGATTAGCAGCAGAAGGAACTGTTGGAGTGGTTTGGTTAATTGGAGATGATTTGAAAGTATATTATACATATGGTGATTGGCAGGTTGATCCTACAATTCCATTTAATGCATGGAAGAATCAGGTACCTGATGTAAATTTTGGTGGAGATTTAAAATTTACAGTTCTTGCATTGACACCAGATAGACTTGTTTCAACGAATATGGGTGGACAAGGACATCTAATGGTTGCTAGATGTCCTAAATGGGCAGGATGTGTTGTAGCATGGTCTCCAGCTAATGTACAGAAAGAATACGCTTACGCATCAGCTGCAAGATTAGCTGCAAAAGTAGCCTGATATGGTGGCTTTTTGTCTTTTCCACCTTTTCTTAGAAAACAGAATGCAAATATATTTCTCACAATTAAGTTACATCCACGTTCACCCAAAAACAGTTTTAAAATAAATGATTATTCTTTTGATATTTTTATCAAAGAACCTCCTGTGAAAGGAAAAGCAAACCAAGCTCTTGTGAAATATTTATCAAAGCTTTTATCTATTCCAACATCTTCTTTGACAATTGTAGGTGGATTAAAATCTAAAACAAAAATAGTAAGTATAATCGGATATTCTGCAGATATGATATTAAAGAAGATAGAGAGCATTAAACTATAATTTCATTTTTTCGAATGCTCTTATTAACTCATTTCTTTCATTAAATCTTGTATATAGATTGTTACTAAGAGACATTAATAATGCAACATTATCTTCAACAGTATCTAGCATCATTTCTTCAAGATTAGTTTGAACATCAAGTATTCTATCTTTAAATTCTTCTGCATGATCTAAAATTTCTATTTCTAGCAGATATAGTATCGATAAATCTAAACCATGTTCTCCTTCAACATCTTTTACATCAAAGAAAGTGCTGTATTTATAGTCTGTATCAGAAGCTTCCTTTCTAATATCTCCTATTTTCTTCATAACTAGTCCAGCTGGACCCCAACTAGTCAATAATTGAGAATGAATCAATAGTTCGTTAACTTGACTCATTGAGTCTCCTGCATCTCTCATAATCTTAAGCAATTTTGATCTAAATGCAATATCTGATTCTTTTCTGTGTTCCAAATCATGATATCCTGTATAGTTTTGAATATTTGTACTTAGGATTTTTAATGCTTCACTTGGTTTTTCAGATAAATCTTCTTCTACATCTTCTATTTTCTTTCGACCAAACATTTGTTGTCATTCCTTATTTATCCTTTTTATTTAAATATATTTGGTGTATTTCTTCAGTTGAAGTTGCTTGTTCAGCTAATCTATCTTCAACAATTTTACCTGTAAATCTAGGAAATCTTAAAGCCAATCCTTCAGATTTCTTTTCAAGCTCTCCTTTTGCGCAAGTATGCATCGGACTCACCGTTATCTCAGCTCCTTCTATTTCTATTACAATCTGAGGATCAAACCACACAGGACTTTCTATTTCACTTTCAACTTCTTTAGGTTTATCTCTGCTTAAAGGTTTTAACATTTTGTATAAAATATCTAAATCTTCATCAGAAAAACCTGCTCCTACCCAAGTGAAGGTTTGATAAGCTAATCTCTCTGGATTATAACAACCTAAAAGGAAAGTTCCATATTTACCAGCTCTTTTCCCTCTACCATAATCAGCTCCAATGATAACTAGATCAAATGTATCTGGTAAAATATAATCTTGTTTGAACTTGACCCAATTCCATCCTCGAGCTCCTGCTTGATAAATTGAATCTGGTGAGATATCCTTTCCCATAACTCCTTCACAGCTGTTTTCTAGTGCTTGATTAAAGAAAATCTCTATGTCATCAGTATTATCAACCACTAGCTGATGGGAGAATTTAATGTTATCTGTTTCTTTTAATATTTTGGTTAACAAATTTCTTCTTTCAAGATAAGCAGTATCCAATCTTGATTCTTTGTAACAATAGAGAACATCAAAAAGATAGACTCTAACAGGGATTTCCTCAATTTTCTGGTCAACATCATATTTTCGTTTTCTTTGAGCTACTTGCTGGAATGGTAATATTTTATCTTTTGTTAAATCATAAGCAACAATTTCTCCTTCAATTATTATTTCATCTTCAATTGCTGCTTCTTTTATAAATTTAATAACATCTGGAAATTGATTTGTTATATCTTCAGGCTTTCGGGAAAATAGTTTGATATTCTCTTCTTTTTTATGGATTTGTACTCTTAATCCATCGTATTTATATTCCAATGAGCATTTACCACCAAATTTTTCCAATAATTCCTCAGAATTAGATACCCTTTGAGCTAACATCACACGAATTGGATTAAACAATTTGACTTTTATTTCCCTAACTGCTTCTACTCCCCCTTTATACAATTGTTCTGCAATAAATCCTATATCTGCATTTCTGTTATATGCCCTTTCTAGCAAAGATTTATTCTCTCTAGAACCTGTTTTAGAAACTGAAAGAGCTTCCAACAAAAGATGTGACTCAACACCGATTCTGAGTTGTCCTATTACTATTCTGATTATAAAACGTGCTTCTAAAGGTGTAACTTTAGATATCAAACCTGCTAGAGTTTTAATTTTTTTATCTGCTGAACCTTCTCCTGACATCCTAGCAATTTTATCTA